>CBFHUY010000148.1:0-4397 GCA_965658885.1 Hydrogenovibrio sp. | reverse complement strand
ATAATTTTTTTCTTCAATCAATCTGACCAAAGCATCCACCACTTCCCCATCAAAAAACTGCTCTCGGTGTACCAATAACTCTTCTAAGGCTACTTTTACTCCCAACGCTTCTCGGTAAGGACGATGAGACGCCATCGACTCTAACACATCTGCAACGGCAAGCACTCGGGCTTCAGGAAGAATCTCATCTCCTTTCAATCCTTGCGGATAGCCACTGCCATCCAGTCGTTCATGATGCTGACGAATAATCTCGGCAATCGGAATTGGAAAATCAACGTCTTTCAATATTTCATAGCCCCTTTCAACGTGGGTTTGCACCATTTCATATTCTAATGGCGTTAAACGCCCAGGCTTGGTCAAAATTTCTGAGGGCACGCCGATTTTGCCAATATCATGCACCATACCAGTTAGTTCAAGAGACTTACAGCGTTCTTCCTCCCAACCCATTTCTCGGGCAATGTCAGCCGCTATTTTCCCAACCCGACATTCATGCCCTGCGGTATAAGGATCGCGTTGTTCAACCATATTGGATATGACTTTAAGCGTCCCTTCCATTGAGGATTCTAGTTGACTGACATACTGGGCAATTTCTGTTTCAGCCCGCTTACGGTCGCTAATATCCATCACAAAAGCAAAAAATACCCCCTCATCATCTGGTTCATGATTAACTTCAGCCTCAATCGGCCAAACACGCCCTGACTTGGTTCGGTGATAGCTTTCAAATCGGTCACGGCCTTCTGAAATAATCTTGTCAATATGCTGACGTGTTTCATCCATATTCTCCGTTGCGTCTAAGTCCATAATGGTCATTTGCAATAACTCGTCCCGAGAATAGCCTGACAGTTCAATATAGCCTTGGTTAACATCAATAATATGGCCTTGTGCGTCTGCCAAAAAAATACCAGCACTGGTAGAGTCAATGGCCGAACGGAAATGCGCTGAGCGTGCTTTTAACTCTTTTTCTAACTGTTTATGTTCGGTAATATCTTGAATGGCACCGCGCACCTTTATGACCTTGCTACCAGCCATAATCGGATGGCAAATGGTTCTCACCCACTTTTGACGTCCAGTCGCAGAAGTCATTTGCAGTTCAAGATCATAGGGCGTCCCTAACCGAATAGCCGACTCCAGTGCCGATTCAATTCTCTGCCGATCTTTCCCTTGATAAAAGCTTAAGCCAAAATTCGCGCTGGTTTTGATATCTGGATCAACATCATGAATTCTTGCGGTTTCTTCGGTCCAAGCCCCATCACCGGTTGCCGGATCAAAACCCCAGCCGCCAATGTGCGCCATCGCACTCATCTCACTTAACAATTCATTTTGTTCCTTCAGCCTAAACTGCGTCAGTTTTTGCTCAGTGATATCCATAAAGCTGCCAATAATCAATGCCACCCGACCGTCACTGTCAAGCGAACGACTTAAACTCAATTGCATCCAAAGTAGCTCCCCTGCTTTATTGATATAACGTTTTTCATCCGTCACATCAGACATACCTCCTTCCATAATTTGTTGACAGTAACGTTGCAACAAGGGTTGGTCTTCACTAAAGAAAACATCGATAATTCGCTTTTGATTAAGCTCAACAAGCGAATATCCAAAGAGCGCTAACGCACGGCTGTTTGCATCAACGAATTGCCAAGTCTTAGGATCGACTAGCATGGTTGCAGCGGGGGATTCTTCAAATAAATCTCGAAACTTTTGCTCACTCGACCGGAGTTTTTCATCTACCGATTGCGCTTGTTCACCCTGTAACCGCTCAAATTCCGCCGCCTGCTGCGCAATTTTCGCCGCGGTTCTCGCACGAGTCATGGCTTCGCTAATGCCACTGACCACGATGCCACTCGTGACAAACACCAACATACTCTCAAAGCTAGCCAAATCTTCTAAAAAGGGGGTATATTGCACTTGCCAAAAATAAATAAGCACCGCAGAGGTCATGGTCGTGGGTAAACCAACTCTCAGCCCACCGACTAAGGCGGCCAACATAACGGCAGGATAAAAGGTGAGATAGGGAATTTGGTAGTCAAGGGCATTAAGAGGCCACAATCGTAAAGTGAATGCGATAACCGAAATAACGATGGCTAGACCTATGCCTGGAAGCCAGCCGACTGTATGCCAATTCTTGTGATTTAGGTTAATCATCAGCGCGCCTCCAAAGTTGATTGGCAAAGTTCATTATAAACATAGACACCCAATTAATTACAATTATTTCTATAAATCAATAGCATAGACACCAAACATCACGATTCTAATGGCTATTATTTGCACGATTGTCAGTTAATTAAACGAATTGATTTGTTATAGCTGATCTAAATCTCGTAAGATATGATTTTTAAACTGGCAACCCAAAAAGTATGGAAACGACAACGCAACCGCCAAACACAACCAACACAAGCTATGCTAAAGCAGTGTATATTATTTACCTACTTGGACTTTTATTTCCAGTAACGGCGTTAATTGGGCTTGTTATCGCTTATATAAAGCGTGGGGAACTGACGACGCCGATTTGGCTGGAACAGCATTATCGCTTTCAAATCCAAACCTTTTGGTTTGGTTTGATCTATTTGATGGTCGGTTTCTTATTCACCGCCTTTGTCATTGGCTGGTTGATTTTGTGTTGGTGGTTGGTATGGTTGATTATCCGCAGTGTTAAAGGCCTTAACGCCATTGACAAACAAGTTGGGATGCGTGGTGGTTTTTTCAATTTTGGCGTAGAGACCGTTATCTAAAACACTATTAGTAAGTGATGCTCCCTTCTCTCCGCCCTTAGATTATTTCTCTAACAGTATGAGTGGGGTATTTTCGCCAAACACAGTTGTGCCTTTTGGTGCTTGAATGGCTTTGACCTTTGCTCGGACAGGCGCTTCAATTCGGTAATATTTTTGCCAGGCCTGGGTCGATTCTAGCTGCGCTTTCGCTTTTAACATCGCTTGTTCGGCCAAATCATAAGCCAATTTTGCGGCATCAAACTCTCTTTTGGCTGTGACCGTACGATCGTATAAGTCCACCGCTTGATCCAATTCAATTTGAGCATCGGCCAATTTAAGCTCAAGTGCTTTTAACTCGGCAGCCTGCATTGCCAACTCGGCTTGATAAGCTCGGTCATCAATCTGCATCAAAAGTTGCCCTGGCTTGACCATTTGTCCGACTTTGACAGCAACCTGCTCAACCTGTCCGGACACCAAGGCACCAATTTGAATTTTAGCAGCCTCAACAGTTGCACTAAAACTCAACAACACTGCGAATCCAAGCGAATAAGTTAAAACAGTATTTTTCATGACACGCTTCAATAACGGTTTCATTTGCTATTCCTCATGATGATCCTTTTGTGCTTGGTGAAAGGTAAACGGCGGCCGTCCACTTAAAAAGTCTAATTGCGCCCAAGCTAACACCTGCTTAAACTGCTGAGCAATGATTTGATAGTTTGACTCGCTTAACTGAACCATTGAATCCCCCAAATCGGTTTGGGATTCATTTTCATAGAGCGCTCGGCTAAAATCCAGATACAAGTCTGCGTAGTCGGCTTGTAATTGAACCTGTTTTCGCTCCGCTTCAGCTAATTTTAAATCAAAGAAGAGGGTTGCCACCTCATCGCGTAATGCTTGTTCCGTTGCCTTGATTTGTGCTTGAATTTGACGTATTTTTGCTTTTTGGTTGGCGACACTCGCCGATTTCAGCCCCCCATCAACTAAAGGCATTTGCATCGACAAATCAACCCGCCAGTTTCCTTCATAGCGCTTTTCATAACTTGAAAGCTGACCTCCCCAAGCATCTAAGCGAAATACAGGAAAATTTGCCACCTCTTCTCCCTCTAACTGCGACAAAGCGGCTTGCAACTGAAGCTTCAATGCCTTTAGTTGGAGACTATTGGATAATACTTGTTGTTGTAAGGTTTCTAATGCCGGTAAGGTACGCTCTGTATAAGTATCAAGCTTCGGAAAAACGAGTTTGTCTGATAGGTGTTGCGGTTGACCGACTAAATTGGCCAAAAAGCTACGCGTGCGTCTTTGTTCATATTCGGCCTTAGAACGTAGTAACAAGATTTTTTCATAATCATTTTGCAGCTTTAAATAATTGACATCGGAAATTTGTTGTAAAGCATGACGATCTTTTGCCTTATCCAGAGTAACATAAGCCACGGCCATCGCTTCATTTTGAACCCGGTATTGATAATCCGCCAAGATGACATTAAAGAAAGCCTGCATTAACTGCAATTGATATTGATGTTGCTGGCGCGTTCCAGATTGATCTTCAGCGTTTGCGAGCTGTTGTTGAGCATGGGTTAAAGCCGTTTGTCGACCAAAGTCGTAAAGCTGCTTTCCCAAATGTAATGCCAATTGATGATTTTCTTGAGTTTCATTGGCAAACTCTCGCCACCCCAAGCGACCGATGACATT
>CBFHUY010000147.1:0-4473 GCA_965658885.1 Hydrogenovibrio sp. | reverse complement strand
GGGGTGCGATGCAAAACCGTTTAGAATCGACTGTTTCTAACTTGTCGAATGTAAATGAGAATGTTACGGCTTCAAGATCGCGTATCCAAGATACCGATTTTGCGAAAGAAAGTGCTAACTTAGCTCGTACACAAGTACTACAGCAAGCCGGTATGAGTATGTTGTCGCAAGCCAATGCTAACTCACAAAATGTTCTATCTCTTTTAAGATAAAACATTAATGACTAAGACCTATCACTGGTGATTTACCAGGATAGGTCTTCCACTAAAAAGGCTAAGATGCCTAAAAGGCTGAAAGGCTGAAAGGCTGAAAGGCTGAAAGGCTGAAAGGCTGATTGGCTTGACATCCTTCTTTTTTAGTGGAATCATTAAGTTATGGTTTTACTAAAAAAGGAGAATGGTGATGGATATTCAAACGACCAATACGGTTGATTATTCAAGAAAACCGTCTTCTAATGCAGAGTCTGTTGTTCAATCAGATGCTAAAAATGGGCTTGCAACTGCAAAACCCGTAGAGACATCTGGAGAGGCTTTAAAAAACACAGTGACTGCAAGTGCTGAGATAGATGCACAAAAGGCTGATAAGCTATTAAGTAGCGTCAATGAAAAGGTCAAAGCATTACAGAGTTTTCTAAAGTTTGAGAAAGATGAAGACACTGAGAAAATGGTTTTTTCGATTAAAAACAGTGAAACAGGTGAAGTTATTCGACAAATTCCTTCTAAAGATTTATTGGAAGTGTCGAAGCAGATTTCACAATATCTTGACCGGGTTCAACAACAAGCGCCTGGTGACCGTGTCAGTACACCAGTAGGGTTGCTAACCGATCAAATTGTATAAAGATGATAGTTCCCTTGTGTTTAGCGGTCTTAGGACCGCTTTTTTTGTTTATGGGGTTTAGAAAAAATCAAAAATATGCATTTTTTTCTAAAGATATTTTGATAGAGCCGATAACTTGATTGAAGGCAGGGCACACTGCCTCAAAGCTAAAACAAATAAATTACACACAAGTTAGACATACAAGGGAGAAATATCATGGCAATGGTAATCAACACAAATATGGCATCATTAAACGCAGTTAGAACGTTAGATGCAACCTCGCGTGAACAATCAACTGCAATGGAACGCCTCACATCTGGTTTAAGAATCAACCGCGCCGCAGACGATGCAGCCGGACTTGCTGTCGCACAAGGCATGACCACTCAAATTCGTGGTACTGAAATGGCCATTCGTAATGCCAATGATGGTATTGGTATGTTGCAAACCCTAGATGGTGCAACTGAAGAAGTCATGAACATGCTACAAAGAATGCGTGAATTAGCAGTTCAGTCAATGAACGGTACCTACAATATGGACAACCGTAAACAAATGGATTCAGAGGTTACACAGCTTCAAAATGAAATCCAACGAATTGCCGACACCACTAAATTCAATGGTCAGAATATTATGAATGCCAGCTCATTTAGTGCGGCAGCGGTGTCAGCATCGTTTGCAGGCGTCAGTGCCCCCGCATTATCGACTGCTGGAAATTTATCAGCGGCAATGAAAATTCATGCAGGCTGGGAAGGTGCCTCCGCGAATCGCATTGGGATTCCATTACTTAACTTCTCATCACTCAGTGCGATTAATGCAGCGATAGGGTTGGCGAATTCTGGGATTTCAACCTATGCCTCTGCTGTGGTCAAAGCGTCAGTTGCGATGACCGCATTTGATACTGGCTTATCGGTACTAAAAACGATGCGAGCGACTTGGGGTGCTTTGCAGAATCGTTTAGAGTCAACGGTATCGAACTTACAAAACATTAACGAAAACATTAACGAATCCAAATCCAGAATTATGGATACAGATTTTGCAACAGAGAGTGCAAACTTGGCGAGAACACAAGTATTGCAACAAGCCGGGATGAGTATGTTGAGTCAAGCGAATCAACAATCTCAGCAGGTCTTGTCTCTATTGCAGTAAGCTTATGATCAGCCTCTCGATTCTGTTTGGGAGGCTTCCAAATTTAATAGCAATGACAATGATTATGAACGCGCAATAGGCGTTCCCCTTGTGTTTAGCGGTTTTCTAACCGCTTTTTTTGTTTTTAAACATTACATTAAAGATTTGATCTTTTTAGTCGATATAATAATTAATACAAGGATTGGCACTTTTGCTGCTTGAAACAAATATCCTATAATAAAAGTACATTGTTCCTGACCAGGAGACAGAATTATGGCTAATGAAATTGGCTCAACGCTACTGAATTCACTGACAAACAGCACCTTTGATGTTGGTAATATGGCCAAGGTGTTAGCAGAGGCAGATGTTGCCACCCAACGCGGCATTGTTGAAAAAGGCAATACCAAGGCGACGACAGAGTTAAGTGCACTAAAGTATTTAGAAGTGAACTTAAATGCTTTTAACTCCTACGTAACGGATTTATCATCCCCTGATATTTTTCTGCAAAAACAAGTGAGCTCAACGGATGAAACGGCGGTGACAGCAACGGCTTCCACGGGTGCTGTTGCGGGATCCTTCTCTGTCATTTCAGAACAAGTTGCTCAGTCACATACCCAGGTCGCAAACCAGACTTTTGCTTCTCAGTTTGATAGTTTGACGAATGGTACTTTTACCATTAATGTCGGCGGTCAAGTCCATAATATTACGGTGGATGCAACCAATAATACGTTGGAAGGGTTGCAAAAAACGATTAATAATGGCGATTATGGTATTACCGCTTCCGTGATTAATAACGGTGGAAGTTATCAAATGATGTTTTCTTCTAAAAGCTCTGGTGCCAGTGGTGAATTTTCAGTATCGGGTATTTCAGAATTTGATACTTTGGGATTGACGACAACCGTTGAGGCACAAGATGCCATTATGAATATGAATGGTGTGTCAATCGCCAGTAGTACCAATACGTTTGAGGGGGTGATTGAAGGGGTTAGTATTAACCTGAATTCAGCCAAACCAGGACAAACGAATACGATCAATATCACTCAAGACGCCACAAAAGTCACGGATACGATTAAAAGTTTTGTCGATGTTTATAATCAATTGGAAACTATTTTTGATGAAATGGGGGCTTATGATGCCTCTAAATTGACAGAAGAAGAATTGCAGTCCGATCAATATCTATATTATGGTGATCTTGCTGGTAACAATATTTTGCGTCAAATCCGTTCTGAATTAAAAAATACCCTGTCAGGTGCGATTGATGAAATTTCAGGCAATATTAATTCACTCGGGGTGATTGGTATCAGTTTTGGGCTTGACGGACAAATGCAGCTAGATGAAACAAAATTAAATGACGTTGCCGCCAACGATATTTCAGCCTTCGCGCCTTTGTTTGCAACCGGGGGAACCAGTACCGATACATTGGTGAATGTACTCGGAGGATCTGACAAAACGCAAGCAGGGACTTATGCATTAGATATCACCCAGTTAGCAACTCGAGCTCAAACCGCAGGGAATGCTGCAACCGTGACAGCAGATGAACAGGTTTCTGGGGATAAAATTACCAATAGTGCTAATGCCTCCATTATTGATGCAGGCGCCAGTTTGGATATTACCATCGGTGGTGTGAATCAAAATATTGACCTGTCAGCATTGGCTCAGACCTACAATACCAAAGATGATGTGGCCACAGCCTTACAGGGTGCTTTGGATACGGCATTTGGTGGTAATTTAGCGACGGTGAGCTATGACGTTGCGCAATCTCGTTTTGAAATTGCAGCCAATTCGGGTCAAGGTGCCGTGACGGTCAATTCCTCAACAGGTCTTGTCAATCAAGGGTTTCAAGAGGCAACGACCTATTCGGGCACGGGATTGGTTGATTTAACGGCCGCTCCAGTGAGTTTTGATATTAAAGTTGACGACTCTGTTTCAACCACCATTAATATTGCGCAACAACGTTATACTCTGGATGAGCTAGCCGATGTGATGACGAACAATATTAACGCGAATACCGACGTCAGCACGAAAGGCAATTCAGTAACGGTTTCCGCTACAGGCGGTGCGTTATCCATTGCGTCTAATCGTTTTGGTGGCTTTTCTTCTATTGATGTAACAAATGTCTCTGCTGGGTTTGCCAATGCTGGTTTTGCTGCTGATTTGGCAGCGACAGGGCAATCTGTAGATGGTACGCTAACGACGGCTTCTGGAACCCTCAATATTGGGGCCTATGCCGATTCTACGGATGGCAGACGCATTAACATTAGTGATTTTGCGGTGATTGGTGGTAATGATGCAGAAGTAAGAGGTTTAAGTTTTGAAGTTTTAGGCGGTGCTACCGGCGCGCGTGGGGATCTGAGCTTTTCAAAAGGGTTTGCTAGCCGATTGGAAGAAACGGTTAATAGCTATTTTAATGCTGATACAGGGCTGATCGCTCGGCGAACGGATGCCTTAGACACCAAAATTGAAAATTACAAAGAACGAAATACAGCACTAGATGAACGTTTTAATAAATTGGAAATGAAATATCGGCTTCAGTTT
>CBFHUY010000146.1:0-4479 GCA_965658885.1 Hydrogenovibrio sp. | reverse complement strand
TTTTTATTGTAGGGTCTTTGCGACAGGTTTGATAAGGTTTAAAGCAAGTGGCTGTGTGAGGACACATTAAATAACCCACTTCAAACGCCTGTTTAATATAGCCTTTGACATCTTCATCTGAAGCGAAATCTGCCGAAAAAATGGCTTGAACTTGAGCCAATTCATCTGCGGTTAATGCATAATATTTTTCAGAATCTAATTGCAACATCAATTCTTTCGTGCGTTCAGCTCCGAATAAATCAAATAAAATTCGTTCAATATTCGAAGACTTTAGAATATCCATTGCCGGTGAACTGGTTGGAATCACTGATTTTCCACGTAAATCATATTCGCCGGTACGGATGAAATGGGTCAAAATATTATTCTGATTGGATGCGATATGGATCTGTTCAACCGGCAATCCCATTTTATAAGCATAATAGCCGCCCAATGCATTCCCAAAATTGCCACTTGGTACATTCAGGTAGACTCGCTCACCTAATTGAATTGCGCCTTGACGCACCAAGGCTAAATAACTGTAAATATGGTATAACGTTTGGAAAATAATGCGTCCAAAATTGACCGAATTTGCTGCTGACACCGAGATGTGTTTTTGTTGTAATGTTTGACGGAATGCATCAGACACTAACAGGGTTTTCAACGCGGTCTGTGCATCGTCAAAATCGCCATGAATGCCAATCACTTTTAAGTTATCGGCATCTTCTGTGACCATTTGCAAACGTTGCACATCTGAGGTGCCGCCATCAGGATACATACAAACCACTTGCACATTGTCTCGGTTTTTAAAAGTTTCCAAAGCGGCTGGACCGGTATCACCACTGGTGGCAGCTAAAATCAGATATTTTTCATTTCGAGCCTGCGCAACGGATGACAACACCTTACCGAAGGGTTGTAATGCCATATCTTTAAAAGCACGTGTGGGCCCGTGAAACAATTCACTGACATATAAATCATCATACACCTTGACCACTGGCACTGGATTTTGGGGATCATCAAACTGATCATACAAACTCAAGGCGTCATCAATGACTGCGTCATCAATATCCACTTCAAATTGCGCTAGTACCGCTTTTGCAAGGATTTTATAACTTGAGTTTAAATGTGACTGTAAAAAGTTGTCGTCAAATTTCGGGAGACTTTCCGGGGAGTAAATGCCACCAAACGAAGACATCGGACTTAAAATGGCTTGAGAAAAAGTTAGAGAAGAGGGCTTTACCCCGTCATTGCCACGCGTTTCAATAAAATTCATGCTGTTCCCAGTTATTGCTTAATAATTTTTATCATTATACCTTGTGAAATCACTCTAAAGTAGGCTACTAACAAGCTTACCCATCAGTAGACTAAACCCAACGCGACTCTAAAGATTTTCGCCAGCGCCAGAATCGTTTTAAATGTTTTGGCGTTAAGTGATATCGTTTTGACCCGCCAAAATCCAATAATAACGAATGGATTTGCTGTTGTTGCACTTGCTGTAACAACGGCGCAAACCACTTTTGCTCCAACTGTATTAACAGTTCAGCTAGAGACTGACTCGTTTCCAGTTCGGCTGAAACATCATAGTGAATCAAATGCGAATCTGAAACAGCTTCTGCTTTCTGTTCTAACCAGGCCTGGTGATTATTGACCGCCGATCGAACCGACGACTGAGCCAAGTTTGCCAACCCCTTTATATATAAATGATCTGACCAAAGGCTTGTTTCCGGTCTTGAAACAGTTTGAGACGGTAACAACTGCCCTTCTCCCCAAAACCAGATGCTATTGATTTCAGGTTGCCCGTTTTGTCGGCGCGCTTCATTCACAGGATGCGCATAAAACAACATTTGCGTTTCATTTATCAATTGATGCCAATACTGAGCGACCGTCCCTTGAGGATATAAATCTTTTACATTTTGATAGGCGGCATCGGTTAACGCTGTTGTCGTTAAATCAACAACCTGGGGTAATCGGCAATACCAATCTCGATGAGAACCCCATTCAAGTTGCACCCCATCTTGCTTAAAATGCTGGTTAAAATCATTAAATAAGGCTTCTAATTCGGCATCGGTCAACGCCAATTCTTGCGGCGGCATCATCACCAAACTGTCGCGATCCGCTATCATTTGTACCGGTTCCGCTCGTATCCAAAAATCGTCTGATATCGGTTTGAATGCTAAAGACGCCATGGTTGCCGCAATGGGCAACATCGATTTTTGATGAAACAAATAACAGCCACGATCATAAAAGTTATCTTGCGCCGCGCTAAAGCCATCTGATTTTGCCAGTAACGTTTGCAAGGCTGGCAATTTTAAGCTTTTCAGATGCGTCTCTGCCGCACCCTGAACAATTGATGCAAGCTCTGGCAACCATAAAGTAACAGCTTGTGAATCCACACTCATTTGTAAATCGTTAACGAATAAACAGCCATCATGCGCCTAACGCATCCACACGAATGCGTGCTATTTGCCCATCAATCGCATCAAGAGACTCTAATGCCTTTATTGCGGCATTTAAGTCTTTTTCTGGCACGGCATTGGTGATCATTACTAAGGTCGCATCATCAGGGTTCACATTAGAAGGCTCTTGGTGCAACAATTCAATATTGATATTGCAACTGGCTAAGATGGAGGTGACTTTCGCAAGAACCCCCGCATTGTCTTTGACAAAAAAGCGCAAATAAAATGCCGTCGTAATCGCATCAATATCAATCACGCTGGCCGACTCTAATGCACCCAGACCAAACCCAAGTTCAGGAACGCGTGTTTCAACTGGCTGATGCAAACCACGCACTAGGTCAACAATATCCGCCACGACCGCACTGGCCGTTGGGCCCGCACCCGCACCAGCGCCATAATAAAGGGTTGAGCCCACATGATTTCCACTGACCATTACCGCATTCATTACCCCATTGACCTGGGCGATTAACACAGAATCAGGAATAAGCGTCGGGTGTACTCTTAATGAATAACCATTTTCTGAACGACTGGCAATCCCTAAATGCTTAATTTCATAGCCCAATTGTTTAGCAAACTGGATATCTTCTGCCGTAACCTGACTAATACCTTCGGTATAAACCTTATCGAATTGTAAAGGGATTCCAAAAGCAATCGAAGCCATAATCGTCAGTTTATGTGCCGCATCAATACCTTCGACATCAAAAGTGGGATCCGCTTCGGCATACCCCAATTCCTGAGCCGTTTTTAAAACTTCTGCAAAATCCGCACCCGGCTTCTTCATTTCAGTCAGAATGTAGTTACCCGTGCCATTAATGATCCCTGCAACCCACTCGATTTGATTGGCACTTAATCCCTCTCGGAGGGCTTTGATAATCGGAATGCCGCCCGCTACAGCTGCTTCATAAGCAATCGGTACATTATTTCGTTCAGCCTGCTCAAATAAGCTATTCCCATGCTCGGCGATTAACGCCTTATTTGCCGTAACAACCGGTTTTCCTAATTCAATGGCTTTTTCAATACACTGCTTGGCCAGTGACGTGCCCCCCATCAGTTCAACGACAATGTCCACATGAGGATTTTCAACAACAGCCATTGCAGAGTCAGTAAAGGATAATCCTTCATAGGCCGCATCTCGGATCCGACTAAGATCCCGCACAGCAACCTGTTCGATTTTAAGCGTGACTTGGCCATTTAAACGACGTTCAATGGTCTTCAGTGTTTGATTTAAGATGGCTGCTGTGCCGCCACCAACGGTACCAAATCCTAATAATCCTAATCTTACTTGCTTCACAGTTTCTCCAACTATCGCTATTTCATTAATCCATCTTTACGGAACATATCTCGAATCCCTCGAATGGCTTGACGTGTGCGGTGTTCATTTTCAATTAAGCCAAACCGAACATAGTCGTCACCATAATCACCAAACCCAATACCCGGCGAAACAGCTACTTTCGCTTCTGATAGCAGTTTTTTTGAAAATTCTAAAGACCCTAATTCACTGTACGCTTCTGGAATGGGTGCCCAAACGAACATAGTTGCTTTTGGGGGTTCCACCTCCCAACCAATTGCGTTCAAGCCTTGGCATAAGACATCTCGTCGAACTTTATACATATCACAAATTTCTTGCACACATTCCTGTGGGCCTTCAAGCGCCGCAATGGCTGCGACTTGAATTGGGGTAAAGGTTCCGTAATCTAAATAAGATTTCATCCGCTTTAGCGCGTTGACTAGGTCAGGGTTTCCAACCATAAAGCCCACACGCCATCCAGGCATATTGTAACTCTTAGATAAGGTATAAAATTCAACGGCAATGTCTTTTGCACCTGGTACTTGTAATATGGATGGGGCTTGATAGCCATCAAACACAATATCCGCATAGGCTAGATCATGAATCACCCAAATATCATGTTCCTTGGCGATGGCAATGACCTTTTCAAAAAATTCAAGGTCAACGGTTTGGGTTGTTGGGTTTCCCGGAAAATTCAATACCAGCATTTTAGGCGTTGGCCAAGACTCACGAATCGCTTTATTCAACTCTTCAAAAAAG
>CBFHUY010000145.1:0-4483 GCA_965658885.1 Hydrogenovibrio sp. | reverse complement strand
CAGGGTTTTTACTGACAAAAATGATGATTGAAAAAGGGGAAAGCTATTTTCAAAACCAACGCCAGCCCTTGAGATGGTTTCCAGACAGCTATCCACTTGAACTCAGTTATACCACCGACAAGGAACACCAAGCGAAATTAACGGTTTCGATACCCGATCAGCATTTTTTAATACTCAGTGAACCCCCCATTTTAATTGATATCAAGCAACATCGAGCGCAGGCAGTCGATAGCCCAGTTTCCACGCAAACGTTAGAGCAACTTTTAAAAATGCCATTTGCCAATACCGAGCAATTGGGACAATTAATGGAACGCATTGAACAGGAACAAATGCGCCTGCCGCAAACCAGCAAAACCACTTCCCTACCTGAAGTGCCCGGTTTGGAAACAAAAGAAATTCACACTCAACCAATTCCTTACTTAGAGATGATTCAGCCGCTACCGAATCCCGTGTTTCACTGTGTATTTAAATATGGCGATTTTTATCTCAACCCGGAACCACGGCAAGCCATTATTCAAGAACGCCATCAAGGCAAAAAAGTGATTGTGCATCGTGATTTAGCTGTGGAAGATGCCGCCTTAAGCCAGCTCTCACCCTGGCTAACGACGATGACCCCAGAGCAAGTTGAGCCACCCGCCCAAGCGACATTATTTCAACTCCAAGCGGGCAGCACCGATACACCTAAAGGATTGGATAACTATATTGCCTTGCAACAAGCCCTACCAGATTTAGAAGCGCAAGGTTGGCTCCTGTCTGGATTTGACGACCATCAAGTCGACATCGTTAAGATCGATCATATTCAAGTTCACTCCGAAACCCACTCGGATTGGTTTGAACTCAGCTTTAATATGACCCTTGGCAACCAAGTGGTGCCGATGGCACCCATTCTGCAAAAGCTGCTCACCAGCTATCAAAGCAGTGATGACATGCCCAACCAACTGCACTTTATCGGCGATGACCAAACCGTTTTGCAGTTTGAAAAAACACAACTGGCGCCCTTATTCGATACGCTCATTCAACTTTATCAAGGGCAGCCTCTAACCGACAAACTGCACTTAGCCCCTTTTGATGCCCACTTAGTCGCAGGATTAGCCGATGCCCCCTTGGAATGGATTGGTGCTCAGGATAGCTTGGCGTTGGCACAAAAACTGAACGATTTTAACGGCATCACCCCCATTGAGCCACCCAAAGGTCTGAAAGCCACGCTGCGACCTTATCAACAGTTTGGCTTGGACTGGCTGCATTTTTTACACCAACATGGTTTTAATGGCATTCTCGCTGATGATATGGGACTGGGTAAAACCGTACAAACATTGAGTTGGTGTTTAACCTTGAAAGAAAACGGTCATTCAAATCAGCCAATTCTGCTGATTGTGCCCACGTCATTGATTGGTAATTGGAAACGAGAAGCCCAGCAATTCACCCCCGATTTAAACATCCTAACCTTGCATGGGTCAGAGCGGTTTAGTCAATTTGAACAGATAGAAACAGCCGATATTGTCTTGACCAGTTATCCACTGGTTCAGCGTGACGAAGCCTTACTCAGTGAATTTGAATTTGACTACCTCATCCTCGATGAAGCTCAAAAAATCAAAAATCCTCGCACCAAACTCTATCTCAGCTTACAGTCGTTGAAAAGCCGTCACCGTCTGTGCTTAACGGGCACGCCCGTGGAAAATCATTTGGGCGAACTTTGGTCGATTTTCAACTTTTTAATGCCCGGGTTTTTAGGCAACCTCAAACAGTTTAAAGCACACTATCAAAAGCCCATTGAAATTGACCGGACGCCGGGAATACAGTCACAGCTTAACCAAAAGGTAGCCCCTTTTTTACTCAGACGTACCAAACATCAGGTCGTCAAGGAATTGCCCGATAAAACCGAAATCATTAAAACGGTCGAATTTGAAAAAGACCAGGCCAATCTGTATGAAACCATCCGCCTAACGATGGAAGATAAGGTACGCCAGGCTGTTGCAGAAAAAGGCCTGGCACAATCCCAAATTACCTTGCTGGATGCTTTACTCAAACTGCGTCAAGTGTGCTGTGACCCAGGCCTGGTTAAAATTGACGCAGCCAAACAGGTTAAACACTCTGCCAAACTTGAGTTGCTGATGGATCTGCTCAGTGAGTTATTAGAAGGCCAGCACCGTGTCATTATCTTTTCGCAATTTGCCGAGATGCTGAGGCGCATTGCATCCGAACTGAACAAACACAAAATCGAATACAGTCTACTCACCGGCCAAACCCGCAAACGAGAAGAAGCGATAAACCGCTTTAAGGACGGTGACGTCTCTATCTTTTTAATAAGCCTTAAAGCCGGAGGGGTCGGACTCAATTTAACCGAAGCCGATACGGTGATTCATTATGATCCTTGGTGGAATCCAGCAGTTGAAAATCAAGCGACGGATCGTGCTTATCGAATCGGTCAAAATAAGGAAGTGTTTGTCTATAAATTAGTGGTTGCCAATACCATTGAGCAAAAGATTTTACAAATGCAAGCCAATAAACAAGCCTTGCAAGATCAACTCTATCAGCAAAACCAAAGCGATGAAGCCGGACAAATTCACCTGCAGGCCGAAGACCTACTGAATCTGCTTAAACCCATTTAACCGGACCCCTCTACTACCTGGCGCTTGTCATTTTTTGGTGACAAATTTGTCATCTTCTGCTCATCCGACTGTCATCTGCTAGTCAAGTTCAGTCGTCATAATAAGCGCACTCGTTATGATGGATTGACCGTTATGTTAGATATTCAAAAGACCATTCTTGAAAAATACCCCGATTTCCCGTCCAAGCCGGGGGGAAAGAAATTGATTCAATTCTTGCAAAAACTCACCTACGAAAAGGAAATCAATCAATTCATTGAAGAAAATCAACACCTACGTGGCTTTGCCTTTTTAGATAAATGTCTGAATCACTTCAATTTTAGTTATCAGGTTAACCATCGTTCTTTGGATGCCATCCCTTCTGAAGGCAGAGTCATTATCGTCGCCAATCATCCCATTGGTTCCTTGGATGGACTGGCGCTCCTTAAGATGATCAGAAGCATTCGCCCAGATGTGCGCATTGTCGCCAATGAACTGCTAAGCCATGTTGAGCCATTTCAATCGCTATTCTTAAGTGTTGACAATATGTCTTCTAAAGCCAATCATAAAGCCCATTTTAAGGCGATGATTGCGGCATTGGAAAATGAAGAAGCTGTCATAATTTTTCCGGCTGGAGAAGTCTCTCGCATTCGACCGAATGGCGTACGAGATAGTCAATGGAAACATGGCTTTTTAAAACTGGCAAAAAAAACACAGTCCTCTATTTTGCCCATCTATATTGATGCCCGTAACTCTATTTTGTTTTATGGACTCTCCACCCTCTACAAGCCATTAGGCACCTTGATGCTCGTTCAAGAAATGTTTAATAAGAAAAATCAGCAGATTGCATTTCATGTCGGCGCATTGGTGCCGTGGAAATCGTTAGCAGACTGCGATTGGCCCTATCCTAAAATGGCCAAATATTTTCGCAAACATATTTACCGCTTGAACGACCCGCAGGTGGCGGCTGAAAAATTTGCTTTTAAAACCGAAAATACCCTAGCGCATCCCGTTAATCGAACCGCTCTGAAGAAAGACCTCAAAAATGGTGAATTACTTGGCGAAACAGCGGATGGCAAAAAAATATTCCTATTCGATTATGAAGCCGATTCCGCCGTGATGCAGGAGATTGGCCGCCTACGGGAATTGACTTTTCGCACGGTTGAAGAAGGCACAGGCGATGCTTTTGATTTAGACAAGTATGACGCAAGTTATCGCCATCTGGTGTTGTGGGATGAAGAAGATTTGGAAATTGTGGGGGCTTACCGGTTGGGCGATTGTCGTAAGATTGTCGAACAAAAAGGGCTTTCTGGACTCTATACCAGTACCCTTTTCACTTTAAAGCCGGAAATGACGCCTTATTTAAACAATGCGTTAGAACTTGGCCGAAGCTTTGTGCAACCCCGATATTGGGGCAAGCGCAGCTTGGACTATCTCTGGTATGGCATTGGCGCTTATGTCAACCGCCACCCCGAAACACAATATCTGTTTGGTCCTGTCAGCTTATCGGATGCCTTTCCCACCCGAGCAAAAGAACTGATTGTGGCCTTTTTCCAAACGCAAATGGGATCGAGTCAGGATTTGGCCATCGGCAAACGCCCCTTTATTCCCAGCCCAGAAATCAAAGCCATTGCCGAGCAAGATTTTGATGAAGACTACAACACCAGCTACAAAAAGCTAAACATTCTTCTCTCTGAAGAAGGCGTCAAAGTACCAACCTTATTTAAACAATACGCCGATCTCTGTGAACCCGGTGGTTGTCGTTTTATTGATTTTAGCGTTGACCCTGATTTTAATGATTGCATCGACAGTTTAATCCTAGTCGAAATTGATAAAATTAAGCCCAAAAAACAAGCCCGCTATTTGAAAAATAATGCCACAACGCTAAAGACCTCATA
>CBFHUY010000144.1:4392-4628 GCA_965658885.1 Hydrogenovibrio sp. | reverse complement strand
CGACATAACGCTGGCGATATCTGACTTCTTGATCTTGCAGACCGTGAAATTTATCAGGCAAGGGGCGCAAGGATTTAGTAATTAATTCAATATGTTGTACATGAACCGATAGTTCACCGGTATTGGTTTTAAACAAATACCCTTCTGCACCAACGATATCGCCTAAATCCCATTTTTTAAACTGGCTATTGTAGAACCCTTCTAGCAACTCAGCTCGGGTGACATAAAGCTGAATA
>CBFHUY010000144.1:0-4382 GCA_965658885.1 Hydrogenovibrio sp. | reverse complement strand
GATGCGACCATGCGTATCTTGCAAGGTTGCAAAACTGGCTTTGCCCATAATCCGACGCATCATCATACGCCCTGCTACCTTGACGCGAATGGGTTCCATTTCAGCAAGCTGCTCTTTGGTCAGTGCATCATATTGTTCATGCAAATCGCTTGAGACATCATTACGTCGAAAAGTATTGGGGTATGCCTGCCCCATTTCACGCAGTGCGGTTAGCTTAGTGCGTCTTTCTGCAATAATTTTGTTCTCATCAACTTCGGGGGTTTCAACATTTGCCATGTTATGTCCTATTTCAAAATAGTAATAATTAGTGTTTTACCAGACCCACAAGGCTTATTTTGCCCAGGCCTGGGTGTTTTTCTATCAATTGGGGGCTAAACGCCCGCTTTTAAACTGGGGATAATAAATTGGTCTAAATCGCCATCCAAAACCGCATTGGTATTGCCGGTTTCCACATTGGTTCGCAAATCTTTAATTCTGCCAGAATCCAATACATAGGAACGAATTTGACTGCCCCAGCCAATATCCGACTTACTCTCTTCGAGCTGCTGCTTTTCGGCATTGCGGCTCAGCATTTCTAATTCGTAGAGTTTGGCGCGAAGCTGTTTCATCGCTTCCGCTTTGTTTTGATGTTGCGAACGGCCATTTTGACACTGCGTCACGGTATTGGTCGGTAAATGGGTAATCCGTACCGCCGATTCGGTTTTGTTAACATGCTGACCGCCTGCACCGCTGGCGCGATAGACATCAATTCTGAGATCGGCGGGGTTAATATCCACCTCAAAACTGTCATCAATTTCAGGCGAGATAAATACCGAGGCAAAGGAGGTATGGCGTCGGTTACCCGAATCAAACGGTGATTTCCGCACCAAACGGTGTACGCCAGTTTCCGTCCGTAACCAACCAAAGGCATAATCGCCTTGGATATGTACAGTTGCACCTTTAATACCGGCCACATCGCCTGCAGAAATTTCTAAAATCTCCGCTTTGAAGCCATGACTTTCCGCCCAACGCAAATACATACGCAAAATAATATTGGCCCAATCTTGGGCTTCGGTCCCACCAGAACCCGATTGGATTTCCAAATAGGCATTATTGGCATCCAGTTCACCCGAAAACATTCTTTGGAACTCAAGCTCATCCAGTTTACCCTCTAAACGAGACAACTCTGAAATGACTTCATCCACCATTTCTTGGTCAGCGTCCATTTCGGCCATTTCCAAAATTTCCTGCGCCGAGGCTAAACTGCTCTCCAGTTCATCAATGGTCTCCACAACTTTTTCAAGCTGTGACTTTTCCTTGCCGAGAGCTTGCGCTCTTTCAGGGTCATTCCAAACCGTTGGCGACTCGAGTTCTCGGGTAACTTCGACTAATCGTTCTTGCTTGGTATCATAGTCAAAGATACCCCCTAAGCACTTGAGTGCGCTCGATAAAATCTTTAATCTGAGTGTAAACGGGATTTAATTCCATAGTGCCTTTTCAGCTTTCAAAATAAAAAGCGGAATAATAACATTAATCACAGCATTTATCAGCCAGTGACATTAGGTTTTAGCCACAACTTTGTTAATTTTTTAAAAAAAACACTCAAGTTAATGTCAAGATGGCCGTTAACAATTATGGAGCCTAACCATTTTCGACCAGATCATTGAATCTGCTTATAAAAATAACGATAATTCATAATAAGAATATTCCAAAAGCTCCCTTTGACTAGAAAAGGAAAATGCCATGTCTACACCAACCATTCCAGCTGGGTTTAACGTATACCAAAAACATTCGGCTCAAGACGCTAGAGCAGAGTACGGCATCAACAATACACCCAAAAACCAAATTGACTCGACTCTGAAGGCAGATCAAGTAACCGTCCGCAATGAAAGGCAGGCCAGTCTGGTCGCTCATCTTTTTGGGGATCCGAATCAGTCTATCGAAAGCACCTTAAAAATGACTTACCAAGCGGCTATCGATAAATTAAACGAAGTATTAACTCCGCAATTGGGTGAAAATGCCATCAGCGAAGAAGCCTTGAAAAAGCAAGGCGGCATGGACTATTGGACACCTGAAAACACGGCTGGCAGAATTGTAAATGGCGCAACCGCTTTCCTTCCTGCTTTTCAAAAAGCAAATCCAGATTTAGAAGGTGAAGCCTTAATGACTAAATTTATGGATGTGGTCGGGGGCGGACTTCAACAAGGATTTGACGAAGCACAAGGCATTTTGAGTGATTTAAAAGTGTTTGATGGCAAGGTCAAAGACACCTTTACCGCAACAACTGACCTCGTAAATAAAGGCATGGAAAACTTCAGACGTGACTTTCTAGGCTTGCCGCCACTAGATGAAGCTGAAACAACTGACTCTGCCTCCGAAGAAAAAGTTGAAGCAGAACCAACCACTTAACCCCGAAAAACTCCCGCCCGCAAAAGCCCCATTGACGGGGCTTTTTACTGAATACTATTCCTAATAGCGTTAAATAACCACTGAAAAAGATTTAACAGCTATATTCACAACTCCCTTAAGCTCAAAAGTTGAGTTCACCGCTTTCCAGCATCTCGATACAAATTTTACACAACTCAGCATTCAAGGTTTTGCCACTACTTTCCTGCAAGGCTTTAAGCATGTCTGTTATTTATGAACATCACAACTTTGATTTCTCGATCAAAGTCCCAAATTGTTCAATGGGTACAGGCTTGCTAAATAGATAACCTTGATAATAATGACACCCTTTTTCAAAAAGTCGCTGACGTTGTTCCTCGGTCTCGACACCTTCGGCAATCACATCCAACCCTAGACTGTCGGCCATGGCAATAATTGTGCGGACAATCGTTCTATCATTGCTATCAATGAGAAGATCACGCACAAACGATTGATCGATTTTCAGTTGATCAAGTGGTAGTTTTTTAAGATATTGCAAAGAGGAATACCCTGTACCAAAATCGTCCAATGAGAATTGCACGCCAATGCCTTTCAAGCGGTTCATGGACTCGATCGTTTCATCAATATCCTCTAGCAGAATGCTTTCCGTTAGCTCAAGTTTAAGACGTTTTGGGTTGATATCATGGCGTGATATGGCCTTTTGCACTTGAGAAACGAAATCAACTTGACGAAATTGCTTGGGGCTCACGTTCACGGCCAACACAAGATCCCGGGTGTACTCATTTTGTTGCCATAATTTGAGTTGCGAGCACGCGGCTTCCAAAACCCAAGCTCCGATTGGCAGTATCAACTCAGTTTCCTCTGCCAAAGGAATGAATTCAAGAGGCGAAATAACGCCTTTATCCGGGTGAATCCATCGAATCAAGGCCTCTGCGCCTATCGGTTGTTTTGATGTTCCAACTTGGACTTGGTAAAACAATTGGAATTCATTCCGATCAATAGCCGTTCGTAACAGCCTTTCAAGAGAGACTCTATCATCAATGGATTCTTGCATTTTGGGGTCAAAGAAACGCAAAGTATTGCGCCCAGCTTTTTTTGCTTGATACATTGCAATGTCGGCTTGCTTTAACAAATCATCTATTGAATGGTCTTCATGACTGAACAACGTCGCACCGATACTTGGCGTGTTTCGGTATTCGTGAGTACCCAGCGAATAGGGTAAATTCAATGCGGTAATGATTTTTTCACTGATGGATTCTGTTTGTGCTGCAGCTTCAATTGGTGTTTCATTAAGACCCTCTAGTATCACGACAAATTCGTCCCCACCTAGACGAGAAACCGTATCGCCTTCTCTAATACAAGCTTGTAGGCGCTTTGCGACCTTTTGTAGAAGCAAGTCCCCTATATCGTGACCAAGACTATCGTTGATCGTTTTAAAATTATCCAAGTCGATGAACAATAGTGCCCCTTTTTTAAGGCTACGTGAACTAGATACCAATGCTTGTTTGAGTCGATCTTGCAAAAGCTGTCGATTCGGAAGCCCGGTTAGCGCATCATAAAAAGCAAGGCTGATGATTTCTTTTTCAGACCTTTTTCGTTCAATCGCGACACTAACTAGACGAGCGGTTTGTTCGATGGTTTTGATGTCAATATTATTTGGTGTGTGCGCATGATGGTGGTAAATAGCAAAAGTGCCTAATATCTTGCCGGTTGTGGAGAAAATTGGCTGTGACCAACAAGAGCCTAATCCAGCGGATATTGCGAGTTCTTTATAAGGTGCCCAATATGGGTGGGTTGAAATGTCTTCGGCGATGACGAGTTCGCCAGTAACGGCAGCTGTTCCACAGGAACCAACACCGACACCAATTTCAATCCCTTCAAGCGCGTTATTATAGAAATCTGGCAAACTCGGTGCCGCTCCCTTGAGAAGGTGTTGCCCAGTGCCGTCAAGCAGCAAAATACTGCACAATGAACTTGGGTTAAGTTGTTCTACGCCTTTCACAATGTTTTCCAGCACA
>CBFHUY010000143.1:0-4638 GCA_965658885.1 Hydrogenovibrio sp. | reverse complement strand
TCGGCAGAGTTATTAATACCTTGTTTGAGCGTATTCAAATCACCCGACAGATCCAACGTGACGCGTTGATCAAAATTCCCTTCAGCAATTGCTGAAATGACTTGGTTGGCTTCCCGAATAGCGTTTTGCATATCGGTGAGCAGGTCGTTTACAGATCGTCCCATTTGGCCTAGTTCATCTTGACGTTTATCGTCGGCTCGAATTGAGAAGTCTCCCGTGTCACTGATTTTTTCCAAAGTGGTTTGGATGCTTTGAATACCAGTGGCAATCGCTTTGGGGATCAAAATTGCAATTAGCGTGGCAACCAAAGTGATAATAATGGAAATCACAATCAAGGTCGTAATGATATTGTCATTCATAGTCTGGACTTCTGGTCCTATACGATCTTGATCCTTTTTAATGGACGTCTTAATGTCTTCCGCTAACTCGGCAATGTGCGGTCCAATGACATTGAGATTGTTTTCAACGATATTGTCCATATCTTTGGCCGTTTTATATAAGTCATTGACGCCAGCCGTATAGGTATCAATATATTTATAAACCTGCTGAATCGCTTTTACGCGCGCTGGATTTCGAATGGATTTTTCAAGGGCATTGAGTTGGCCTTGTAGTGTTGAAAATTCAGAAAGGGCGCGATCCATATAAGCTTTCTGTGAATCTTCCATAAACTTAATGGCATAAATGCGACCTAGTAGAAGGGTACGAAGACTGGTTGAGGCCGCATAAGTTGCATCATGATCTTTATCCTGGTGGGCACTTCTTTGAATGCCTGACAGCAGGACTTCAATCAAACGACCATTTTTATTGAGGTTATCTTCGATAATGGTTGCGCGTTGTTTTGCTAGGGTCTGAAGGGTTTCAAAATAGGCATTGTAATTTTGCAATTCTTTATCCAGTTCTGCAACCATTTTGGCGCGCTCAGGATTATGAATTTCAGCTTTGGCGGTTTTAATATAGCCGCTAACGGTACTGTAATACTGATTGAACTGCTCAACTTCTTTGGCAACTGGGTTGACTAAGAAGTCTTTCACATTCATACGAACCATCAGCATATTGCTTTGAACCTGACCGGCTAGGACGGTATCTCTGGCCATTTCACGATAGTCTTTAAACCCATTGGCGGAGTCAGTGGTTTGAGAAATACTGAAAATCGACATGCCGATGACCAATAATGTAATGAAAATAAAGCTCGCCAGTAGTTTTGCGCGGATCGTTTTAAGCATCAAGGCGTTCCTTTGGGTTGGTAAATAGGTTGAAACAAGTGCTAAATGTAGGTGACATAAATGGATATGGGTTAATTAATGATAAATAAAAATTATAATCCAAAAGTGTGCAAAAGGCACTGGGTTTTAGCCATTTTTGCGTCTCATTTAGCCGTTTGTTGGGTTGTCTTATAAGTGTTTTTCACACTTTTCTATTTAAGGATGATGTTGTGGCTGCTTGTGAAGCTAACTCATTTTGGTTCAGCAAAGATAAAAGATATTAATGTGTTTTGTTTGAGATGACAATATTTAGTTGAATTAAATCTTTGAACCTGGGTAATAAAATTATTTATAGGTAACGCTGATATAACCAGGTGCTGAGACCAGAACCTGGTTAATGATTTGGGAGGGGGTTATTTCTTACGGGGTTTTAAACGACGTTTAGCAACCTGTACGCCTTCTTTAACGGGGGCGATTTTAAGTTGCTGTCCACACACCCATGCGCCCTTTAATTCATTCACAAGGGCTTTCGGCATATCAACAGGAAGATCAACGGTACTGAAATTGTCTTCAATATTGAGTTTTTGAATAAACTCACCATCTAAGCCCGCTTCATTGGCGATACAACCAATAATATTGCCAGGCTTCACGCCATGCTGACGACCGACTTCAATTCTAAAACGTGCCATGCCATCGTTTGGTGCGGTTTGACGACGGCTGCGAGGCCCGCCTCTCTCAGCACGGTCGCCTCGGTTACGAGCATTGCGGCCTCGACCTCTTGAATCTCCTTGATCACGGTCATCAAAAGATTTTTGCTTGATAGGCTTCTCATCTAAGAAAAACGGCACATCCCCTTGCAGTAATTTGGCCAAGCCGGCTGCGATTTCTATTGCAGGGATGTTATTGTCAGATTCGATGGATTCAACCATTTTTTGGAAGAAGTCTAGGTCGGAACCTTGTGCGGCATCAATGATCTTATCTTTAAAACGGGTAATTCGAGTACTATTGATTTCTTGCGCCGTTGGCAATTCCATTTGCGGAATCGCTTTTTTGGTGGTCGCTTCAATTGATCTTAATAAACGACGCTCTCTCGGTGCCACAAATAAGATGGCGGTTCCGCTGCGTCCTGCACGTCCGGTACGACCAATGCGGTGTACGTAAGACTCATTGTCATAAGGAATGTCGTAGTTGATAACATGGCTGATGCGATCCACATCCAATCCACGGGCAACCACGTCAGTGGCGATTAAAATGTCGAGTTTGCCTTTTTTCAAGTGGTCAACAATGCGTTCGCGTTGATTTTGAGCAATGTCGCCATTTAAGGCGGCGGCGGCATAGCCTCTGGCTTCTAGTTTTTCAGCCAGTTCAACCGTCGCGGTTTTGGTGCGGACAAAGATAATCATGCCATCAAATTCTTCGGCTTCTAAAATGCGAGTCAGTGCATCCAGTTTGTGTAATCCGCTGACCAGCCAGAATTTTTGATCAATTAAAGAGGCCGTCGCCGCTTTTTGTTTGATAATCACTTCGGTTGGATTTTGCAAATAAGTATTGGCAATGCGATGTACTTCTTTGGGCATGGTGGCCGAAAATAATGCGATCTGACGTGTCTTAGGGGTGTGTTTTAGAATCCACTCCACATCATCAATAAAGCCCATGCGCAGCATTTCATCCGCTTCATCCAATACCATGCTGGTTAAGGTATCTAGTTTCAGCGTGCCTTTTTTAATATGGTCCATAACACGGCCCGGCGTACCGACAACAACATGAACCCCGCGTTTGAGTGCGCGAATTTGCGTGCCGTATTCAGAACCCCCGTAAACCGGTAATACGTGTAATCCTTTGATATTGCGTGAAAAAGTCTGGAAAGCTTCAGCCACCTGAATGGCTAATTCACGAGTAGGTGCCAGTACCAATACTTGAGGGTCTTTTTGGCGAATATCAATTTTGGACAAAATGGGTAAAGCAAAAGCAGCGGTTTTACCGGTTCCGGTTTGTGCTGTGCCTAAGATGTCACCGCCCTCTAATAAAACCGGAATGGCTTTTTCTTGGATAGGGGAAGGGGTTTCGTAACCAATTTCTTCAAGTGTTTTTAAGATAGGTGTAGCTAGACCTAGATCGGAAAATTTGATCTCTGTGTTCATGGAAAATCCTTTGTAAACATAAGTAGCGACGGTACGGTTGGAGCACACACGTCAAAAATAATGCCACCCTGTTACAACGCAAATAATCAAATTTGCAGTAAAGCTTTCCCAAATAAACTGAATGTCAGACCAAGGCAGGCATTTTGAGATTGCGCATTGTACAGTAATTAAGCAGCGATAATTGATTTTGTTGATAAAAAAGATTGTAAAAATGACCAGGCCTGGTCATTTTTAGGCGTTGAGAGCCGGTTTTGTGCGGGGTAGCAACTTTTGTTCAAAGTCGATTGCAGGCATCGGCCGACTGTAATAATAGCCTTGCTGGATAATATTGTGCGCTTGCTGCTTTAAAAATTGCGCTTGCTGAGCGGTTTCAACCCCTTCAGCCACAATTTTTAAGTGTTTGCTTTCAGCCAACTGAATAATGGTTTTGACCAGCGCTTCATCTTCTTCTTGACCAGGAACATGTTTAATAAAACACTTATCAATTTTCAGTTCGTGAATGGGTAGTTTTTGTAGATAGCTTAATGACGAGTAGCCGGTACCGAAATCGTCAATCGAGATTTCAAACCCAAGACTAATGAGGTGCTGTATGCGTTGAAGCGCGACAGGGGCGTTTTTAATGAGCACGCCTTCGGTGAGTTCTAAGGTAATCATGCTTGGATCCACCTGCGTAAACTTAATCAAGCCGATGACCATTTCAATAAACCCTTGCTCATGGAACTGAACGGGGCTGACATTGATGGAAACGCGAATGGGCTCAAAGTGGGTGTTCCAAGCTTTGGCTTGCATAAATGCTTTATGCAGAATCCACAAACCAATTTTAATAATCTGGCGGCCTTCTTCGGCAACCGGAATAAACTTATCGGGCGGAACGGGGCCTAGAACGGGGTGCACCCAACGAATCAGGGTTTCAGCAGAGACTATTTGCTGAGCTTCATTGACCTGAGCTTGAAAGTAGAGCTGAAACTCTTCGTCCAGTTCTGAGTGGTTAAGGGCTTCAATTAATTCTAATCGTCGACGGGCTTTTTGAATCAAGGTATCTTCAAAAATATAGGGTTGGTTTCCGCCTTGTTTTTGCGCTTGTAGCATGGCCATATTGGCATAGCGCATCAGTTGTTCACTGTCAAAGTTGACTGGGTTATTAGGTGAAAAAGGACAGATGCCAATGCTAGCAGAGGTATGTATTGAGTGTTGCTGGAGCTTATAACGGTCGCTAATCATTTCAATGAGCGTTTCGGAATAGTCTTGAATTTGATGTTTGGCATTGACCTCATCTTGACAATGGCTGGGGTAGA
>CBFHUY010000142.1:0-4667 GCA_965658885.1 Hydrogenovibrio sp. | reverse complement strand
ACCCCATTCTTTTCACATAGTGCTGATGAGTCCGGCTTAACTCTAGCCCCCGAATAGCCAAAAATACTTGCGGTTTCACACAAGTCGTTTATTCGTTGATTTTGCTCAGTGCGAGGATTCACCCTGTAATAAAATGGAGACCCCCAAGCATCTTTATCAGTAACCGACAATGTTTGATAGGGCAATGTTCCCTGCCGGGACTGACAAACGGACACCCCCAAACTGATTCGTCTATCTTCTAACCCATCGGAATTGGTATCTGGACAGGGCAAATAGTGATTCACTTTAAGATAACTCATCAAACCCATTTTTATTTGACTCAATTGCTCTTTGGTTTCTTCCGCTTTGGTCAACTGCCTGAAAACCCCGTTAAACGTCAGTGCACCCGTCGTTAAGAGACCAATCAGCAGCAAGGCTAAAGCAATCTCCACCAAAGTCACCCCTTGCTGTTTGCCACCAACCATCATGGACACCCCTCCATAAACGCACGCCAATCGGAACCAGCCGGATTGGTAATTCCATTATAGGCATTAAACCAAAAAGCCTCCGATGGATCGATTGCTTCTAAGCGTGTTTTTTGAGAACAGACTCGATTAAGCATTAAAGCTTGCCACTCCTGAAACGAAATACCGATAATGGTGTCATTAATTCCCAAATTATTTTTTGCCTGACTGAAAAAAAAACGATCCCCATCGGCATTACCATTGATTTCATTTCCAGAGCCATCAAAGCGTTTATCTAAATAATCTGCTATTCGCGCCACAGCATCACCCGCTTGTGTTCGATCTTGCACCGTGCCATCTTGCATCGTAATGGGTTCACCGGGTGCAATAATTAATGCGACATAACCTTCTTTACCGTTTAAACTCAAACGACCTTGTGGCTGAGTATCAGGATTAAGCGGGGCAAACCGTCCAGTTGATCCATTGTGGTACACATTATTGCCATTGGCAAAGCGCTCATCCAAAACATAATAAAACTGCTTAGGTACGGCCCCGCCAAAAAAAATATTGCGTGTTCTAAAGTCGGTTGGTAAAAAACCCACCACAAATCCCGTTGTGTTATCGCCAGCCACCGTTGGGTTACCACAACTGGTTTCCGCGGCTAACACTTCTCCATCGCCATCTAGGTCCACACAAGGTAAATAGCCGGGAGCTGGAATACTCTCCAAGGCTTTCAGCGTATATCCTGTGCCACCAGTAGGATCGCTTTCATAAAGCTCAGGTTGAAAAATGGCATAACGTAAAAGCTGTTCTCTAACTTTCAGGGTGTCCGCAATGTCACGCTCGGCCAGTTTTGACTTTTGATGAAACATTAGATTCTCGCCAAAACCACCAAAATAAGCAGTGGCACCAATCACCATAATGACCACCAAGACCATCATAATAAAACCAGATTGTTGCTTATGCACGTGCTTAGCCTCCCCCAATAATGACTCATTAGATTATACGCCAAAGCATTTCAGATTAAAGCAATCACGAATTATCATAATAAGATCGCCAAACAACAGACGAAAAAAAACGGGCACAAGGCCCGTTAAATGTTTGAGGAAAGAAAATAAGAAAAAGAAGATAATTTAACTAGATAGGTAGATCGTAAGAAACCTGAATCATTGGGTTTTCAGCACCGACTACGCCGTCGCCTTGCGCTTTACTCAACACAAATGACAAGCTGTCAGTCGCTGAATAGCTGATATTAAAGTCTGTATAGTCACTACCAGACGCTTTAAATTGGTACATCCCTGCATGAACACCAAACTTACCAAAACTGTAATCTACTGATGTATACATATCGGAAACTTCTTCCGTATTCAAATAAAAAGTCGCTGATAAATCTTTAAAAGATAACCCTACAATATATTCGGTTAACAAGCTGGCATCATCTCGATTAAAATCAGAACCATTTACATCAGGATATAAATAAGCAGCATAGCCGATATCATAACCAAAATCGCCCATTCCACCAGCAAAACCACCATACAAGTCAAACTCAGTACTGCCAGCAGCCCCTTCTGAAGAGGTCCAAGTACCGACATAAAAACCTGAATCTGCAGCATAGTCAATCCCACCAGAAACAACAGGTGCGGGGCTACTCAAGTTAGTACCACGCCACAAATACATATTTGAAACTGCCGCATTGTATGAAACCTCACCTGCTTGAGTGGTAGCAGGGGTAACAGCCAAAGCAGCAGAACTGGCTACAGCCATAGCAACAATTATTTTTTTAAGTGAAGTTGATTTTGTCATTTTGGATCTCCAAATTTTAGTGTCTATTTAATTTAAAACTCACCACACCTATAGAGATTTCTGTGCCATAAATTAAATTAACTTAATATTTCAATAACTTAAGAAAAAGACATCCAAAACAACATGCCTACAGAAAAATCTAATGCACCATTTTAAACAAGGATGCACCAAACTCTAGTCATGATGATCCTCATCATCCCCGTATTCTTCTTCATCATCGTCGCCTTTAATTTTAATTTCAGGAACCGTACCCGTTACAGAGTACTGCTGAACCATCTTCACAACCGTATCATCCTGTGTTGTCTGAACGGTTGACATATACGCATCATCCGCATCTTCGTCATCACCGAAAGCATGACCACTCAACACAAAATCATCGTCCGTCACCGTATCGACATACTCAAATATCTGCTTTGCTAAAGCAGGCGGCATCAGAGTTTGATAATCGACACCTGTTAAATTGTATTGCTGCTGATACTTTTCAAGCATCAATTTCACCATAAACATCAAAGATTCATCGGTAATTTCAGGCTCTACCTTATTTTTATTACCACCCTCTTTAATAAGCTCTTGCTGATACTCATAATCGACCTGTGCTGCCATTTGATCCCAGGCATCACGCGATATTTTGATATTAATATCATCTTGAGAATACACCGTTGTATCGGTTGGTTTTACCACTTGCGACATCACTTCAGTCAGTACATTGTTATACATCGCCAACATTCTGGCGCCCGACAATAAATACTTATTCGTGGCTGGGTTGGCATCAAGCGAGGTCACATCTTCTCGGTCTTCCATTCCTACCAACTTCTGCACAATTAAATCAGCTTCAGAAGCACTATAGCCATGATTTCGAATAAGCAACACATCCAAAGTGGTCAAAGGGGTAATATTTTTATAGGTACTTTCAGCCAAAAGGGTCGCAGCATAATATTGACCAGTAGCCTTATCGACGCCCCCTTTTGCAACCAAATCATAATCCGTTGCAGTAATTCCGCTTTTATTCAAATCATAAAAGCCGCTCGCATCCGTCCGAACCGATGGCTCATCAACTTCATGAACCCCATTTTTATTCAAATCCGCAAACACAAAGGCATCAGTGATATACCAATCGACCACAGCACCACTTAATTGTACAGTCGTGGAAGGCGTTGTTGTTCCACCATCAGTCGCCGGGACAGAAGAAGAGCCTCCCCCACACCCTGTTAAAGCACCTAGAATCGAAACTATCATTACTTTTTTCATCATATCGACTACACCTTCTTTGTTTTGCTTAAACCCTGTAAAAGAGAAAGCTGCAAAAAATATCCTATTTTAGGAATCTTTCACAAATATAAAGTTTTACTAGTGATCATATTCATCCTTATCGTCATCACCCTCTATGCGAATCGTGGGGACCAACCCTGTTACCGATGCATTTTGGATAATCAAAGCGATGGTTTGATCCTGGGTATCCTGCACATCCCCCATATAAACACGATCCTCTTCATCATCGTCACCAAAAACATGGGGAGACAAAGACAACTCAGATGTCGAAGATTTCACAAAATTATGAATCGTCTCTGCTAAAGCATCTGACATTAATACCGTTACCCCAACCTGGGTCTCAACACCATATTCGGCTAACAAATATTGAATTGTCTTCTGCAAGGTTGATGGCTTAATAGTTGCAAACACACCTGGTGTATATTCTTCTGCAACCCTTCTTGCAAGCTGCTCCCAAGCTGATCTTGATAATTTGATTTTAAGCTCTTCCTCAGTGAAACCCGCTGAGGGCTTCACTACCTGGGACAACACTTCAGTTAACGCATTATTGTACATAGCAAACATTCTTGCCCCTGCCAACAGATGCTTATTTGTTGCAGGATTTGCATCTAAAGGCACCGAATCATCTGGTTCAGTCGGGTCATCCATCCCAGTCAAATGACGAACAATAAGGTCAGCTGTACCGGGTTCCATACCTGCTCGAACAATTAATGCATCCATGGTTGTAACAGGGGTAATATTTTTATAATGCCCTTCTGCAATCAACGTTGCTGAATAATACTGAGAAGTTGAGGTATCAATCCCACCTTTTGAGATCAAATAATAAGGCTGATCAGACGTGACACTCAGTTGAAACCCGCCACCAGAAGTACTTCGGGTTGAAGGTTCTGTTTCAGGCTGAAAGACACCATCATCATTCAAGTCAGCAAATATCAACGCATCCTGTATATACCAATCAACCACGACACCCGTCATTTGCACAGTCGGCGCAGAGCCTCCGCCCCCACCACAGCCAGCAAGCCCAGCTATCAAGACAACACCAAACCATGCCTTACTGTTTATAAACACCTTATTCGTTCCTCTCATCTACATAAAGACTGTTCTGCATCATTAGAATAACGCGGTTAACTTAATCAATTCTTAAAAGTTTTA
>CBFHUY010000141.1:0-4744 GCA_965658885.1 Hydrogenovibrio sp. | reverse complement strand
AATCGCTTCTGCCGCTTCAATGCCTTCACAAGGGGTAATGGCATGTTCAATACCGGGTAATTTTTTAATAAAGCGCCCGCCACTGGCAATGACTAAGCCGTCATTGTGATAATCGCCAGCATCGGTTTTCACCGTGCGGCCATCGTCAAGGATATCGATTACATTGGCTTCAATATGTTCAACGGTTTGGCGATTATAGAAGTTGGTTAAATCAATTTTGAGGGCATCGGCGTCACGCAGACCCGCGGGAATCCAAATTAAACTGGGTAAGTAAACAAACTGGTTGTTTGGTGAAATAACAGTGATTCTGGCTGATGGGAGTTGCTTTCGCAAGCTTTTAATGGCGGTAAGTGCTGCAAACCCGCTTCCAATAATCATTAGGTTCATAATTTTTGCGTCCCTCAAAATTAAGTTGAACCTGCATTGTATAAGAAATTGATTATTTTCTAAACTGCTATTGTGCATTGTGATTCATATTCTGATTCTGTTTGGTAAAAACCAGTTTGCCAGTCAGCCTTGGTTTTTAATCCTGCGAATAAAGTGTAAAATAGCGTCTTTTAAGTCAGCTGTAATGTTTGATGCTGTTTATCTTCTGCAATCAATACTGCTATGCATGGGCATAACTGAAGGAAAATTATGAAGAAACGACTATTAGCCTTAACCCTGGTAACTGTATTTTTAGCCACGGGTTGCGAGAAACTGTCTAATTCAGCGAAAAATATTCAATCCGATTGGGTGGGTCTTGATCGAAAAATTGAAATTTATAGCTGCCATACCGGCCAATTACTGAAATCTTATCAGGGCAGTGTCCGCTTAAATCCTGATGATAAAGTCACGGGCGCAACGTCATTTTTAGTGGATGGCAAAAAACTGCATACTAATTTATGCTATGTGGTGTCCGAAATTGGCTTAAAAGAAGAATTAAAATAAATCGATAAAAGCGTTTTTTGAATGTTCTGTGGGTCAATTCGTCTTGTTCGAGATTGATCAGGGATAATTGAGGCGTAAAATTGTTTAAACCTTAAATTGAGAAGTTATGAAATCTATATTATTTTCTGTGTTGACAGTGTCAGGCCTGGTTGTTTTTTTGTCGGGTTGTAGTGGGTTTAAAGACGTCAAAGCAAGCAAGCAATCGGTGTCTGATCTAGAGATTTATGTGTTACAGACAGATTATAATGGGCCCGTAAGCTTCTCAAGTAATGCGATGGTCGATAAAGCGAATAAAGTCTGCCCGACGGGATATGAAGTCCTGACAAAGCAAGCGCTGAAATCAGCCCCTTTTGCGGAAGAAGATGCCAGTTGCGCGGCTGGCAAAAATTGTCATTACTTATTGGAGTGGCAGATTCAATGTGTGGAAAAACCTAAAGAAGAAGAATCCATATTTGGCAAAACCTAACGATTCAATGACGCTGGGGTTTTGTATGCCATTAAAGTGGTCTATTGCCGATCTGTTTTGTTTTAGGGTTGGCAAACGATGTTTCTAAAACATTTTATTTGGTTATTGGTTCTGAGCTCAGCGGCGGTTGTGTTGATGGATCAGGCCGTTAGTCAAGCGCCACTGCTTGAATTGTTACCGTTTCTTCCTTTTTTAATTGGGAGCGGCGCCATTTTTATCAGCATTTTTCTTAATCGCTTTCAGCCCATTTTGATATTGGCAACGCTCATGTTGTTAAATCTAGCCGTGTTTTATTACCGACCAACGGGTGCTGATTTAACAACCTTGACCTTATTTCCTCTGGTTTCATTATTGTTCCCATTTAATTTACTGTTATGGAGCTGGTTACCAGAAAATGGTTTGCATAAAAAAGGCTATGTCATTTTTCAATTGGGGCTGTTGTCGGCAGAGGTCTTTGCAATTTATGGCATGATGGCCTATCTTCCTCTGGCATGGTGGCAATGGGTTTCAATGCCTTTTGAGGGCAATATACATCAAATTACGCTACCTGCATTAGTGGCATTTATATTGGTCGGTGGCGCTTTGTTATTTCGAACTGCTTTGGTTCGGCAGGCAAAGGTATTGGACTTAGCACTGCTGTTTGTATTGGTTGTGGTGGCGATTGCGCTTGATCATGTCCATCAACCTGCAATTATTTATTGGTTATCGTCTTTTGCGGCATTGATGATTTTGTTTGCATTGGTGTTTGATGCACATCATTTGGCTTATACCGATCAATTAACCGGGTTAAGTGGTCGTCGCGCCTTAATGGAAACCTTTATGGGCTTAGGGCGACGTTATTCTATTGCGATGATGGATATTGATCATTTTAAGTCTTTTAATGATCGATATGGGCATGAGGTTGGTGACCAGGTGTTGCGAGAGGTGGCTGATGCCTTGCGGCAAATATCGGTTGGTCGAGTGTTTCGCTATGGCGGAGAAGAGTTTGCGGTGGTGTTTAAAAACAAAACGCCAGAAGACGTGGTTGGGGCAATCGAGACTGTCCGGGAGAAAATTGCTGATCTGACCTTACAGGTGAAACAAAAAAAGCGTTTAACCAAAACGCAAGTGACGGTGAGTTTTGGGGTGGCACAAAAAACGCCGGACTTAAAGCTGCCAGAGGCTGTTATGAAAGCCGCGGATGAGGCTTTGTATCAAGCCAAAAAAGCAGGACGTAACCAAACGGTGGTATACCGTCAACCAACAAAAAAACCACCAAAAACGTTAAAAAACTAGATAATATGACACCATCAATTTCAGAAGGAAAACTATGACGGAGCAAACGGTTTTAACGGTACAAGAGCAAAGTGATATTGAGATTCGATTTAAACTCACTTTAGTGGACGGTACTCTGGTGGATCAAACAGAAGACGATGAAGTCTTTGCGTTCCAGATAGGCGATGGTCAGTTATTAAATCGGCTAGATGAGTTGTTGATCGGTTTAGAAGTCGGCACGACAGCGAAATTTACCTTGATGCCCGAGCAAGCTTTTGGGTTGCCGGATCCCAGCAATTTTCAAACACTGCCTAAAACGGAGTTCCCAGAAACAATGGTGCTCAAAGAAGGGTTGGTTATTGGGTTTAACACGCCGTCCGGCAATGAGATACCCGCGACCGTTTATGAAATACAAGATGATGTGGTGGTGATGGACTTTAACCATCCATTAGCCGGGCAGGTATTAATTTTTGAGGCGACGATTGAAGCGATTCACTCCTGAGCGTAGAGCAGCAGAGAAACTAATCGCCGTATCGCAGTGAAATGTTTTTTCCGGCCGTTAGGACTGCTTTTCCGCTAAGTCTTGATGCGATTTTGAGCAATAATATCGCCCTGTGACTTGATGATCCTGGAGGGCTTCCTCTTCTGGTAGGTGAACACCACAATAGTCGCAAGCGACCATGTGTTTTGGGTTCGAGGTGGTTTGAACGGGTTCTATGGGTTTCTTTTTGATGAGACGGCGTACCAATAAAAAAACAATAAAGATGAGTATAAAAAATAATAGTGCGCGCATGAGGGATTTCCAAAGTTTGAATGGTGTTGTTCGTCTAACGGAGAACTGATGCACCGAGGTTAATCGTAATGGTCGTTTTGTAAGGGGGGATTCGCCATAAAAATCGAAAAGAATGGATTGCCCCCAGTCATAAACACACAAAAACCGCTATAATTTCCGATTGCTTTGATCAAAAAGTGGTTAATGTTTAAAAAGCGTTCATTTTATTGTGAAAATCTGAAAAAGCATTTTACCATGTTTTTGTGATGCGCCGGATTGCTGAAAAACAACTATATTAATTGCAATGGGACGCTGATGTGCCCGCTTTATAAAAAGGATTGTAATGAATTTACACGAATATCAAGCCAAAACCCTTTTTCAACATTACCAGATTCCCGTCCCGAAAGGACAGGTGATCGATCGTCTCAATGACTTGGATGGGGCTTTAAAAGCAATTGGATCGGATGCTTGGGTCGTTAAGGCACAAATTCATGCCGGCGCCCGAGGTAAAGCGGGCGGCGTACAGTTGGTTTCCAGTCTGGAACAAGCGCAAGAGGTTGCCAAAACCTTATTGGGCAGCTCGCTTGAAACAGTACAAACAGCAGGTAAAGCCTTGCCTGTTAATCGGTTGTTAATTGAAGAAACCCTCGCCATTTATCAGGAATTTTATCTCAGTTTATTAGTGGATCGAGCGACCAAAAAATATACCTTTATTATTTCCGCCGCGGGTGGAATGGATATTGAGTTGGTGGCGGAAGCGTCACCCGAAAAAATCTTGACTGTGTCAATTGATCCAGTGGTGGGACTGATGGCTTATCAATGTCGAGAAGTCGCTTTCGCACTGGGCTTAACTGGAACGGCCTTTAAGCAATTGGCGACGATTATGCAAGGTTTGTATCGCTTAGCCTTGGCAAAAGATGTGGCGCTTTTGGAGATTAACCCCTTGGTGCTAACCGAGCAGAACGAATTGTTTGCATTGGATGCAAAAATTAATATCGATTCCAATGCCCTTTATCGTCAACCTGATCTGGTGGCGATGAGAGATATCACTCAAGAAGATGAACGTGAAGCTAAAGCAGCGGATCATCAACTTAATTATATTGCATTAGATGGCAATATTGGGTGTATGGTGAATGGTGCAGGACTGGCGATGGCGACCATGGATTTGATTAAGCTCAATGGTGGTGAGCCAGCCAATTTTCTTGATGTGGGCGGCGGCGCGACACCTGACAGAGTTGCGGAAGCTTTTAAATTAATTCTTTCATCGAAAGAAGTTAAGTCCATTCTGGTGAATATCTTTGGAGGGATTGTTCGGTGTGATT
>CBFHUY010000140.1:0-4796 GCA_965658885.1 Hydrogenovibrio sp. | reverse complement strand
GGCCTGGTTAGATAAACGCTTATTAAAGCCGGCGGATAAGGTGGACACCTTTTACAATTTTTTGGTGGCGGAAACCGGGTTTCAACTGTCAGAAATCAAAACGGCTTTGCCGGATTCGATTATTTCGGTGGAAACCGCGTTTTTTTTATTGGTCGGGCAATTTGATTATGGTTCCGTACAGCAGCAAGTTGATGCATTATTACACAGAGAAAGTAGCGAAAAAGTGACCTTATGGCAAAGATTGTTTAGTCAGGTGAAAGATGAATAATCTCAATGAATCCACGCAAAGCGCGTTTTTTGATGCGAGCGGCCAATTGCATTTGCCTGCGGGTGCAGAGGCGTTGCAAATTGATGTGGTGTGGGTGCCGACTCAGCAGGTGTTGTTGACGGATGTGACGGTTCCTGGAAAACGCAAGTCAGATTGGCTGCGCGCCTTACCCTATGCGTTGGAAGAGTCCATTAGCCAGCCACTGGACGAGGTATTTATAGCGGTATTGAACCGACAAACGTCGGGCGATCACCCCGGGTTAACCTCTGTGGCCGTGGTGGATCAACAGCTGATGCAAAATTGGGTTGAGGGACTGCAAGCCGCAGGATTGAGCAATGCGCAATTGGTGGCAGATTGTTTCCAGTGTCATTGGCCGGCTGAATCTGAAGGGGATACACAAGACCAACCGGGTTGTTATCTTGAGACCGAGTCGGACTACTTAATTCGCACCGGGCAATGGCGAGGAATGGCGTTGCCAAAAAGCTGGGCATCTTTACCGCAGTTTGAATCTTTAGTGGGGCAGCCAGGTGAACCGCGTTCACTGAGTTTGGCTGAGATTAAAGCGTTTGGTTTAAGGCAAGGTCGGTTTCAACCTCAGTCACAAGTCAGCCGCTTGGGACTTTATGGGCGCAATCTGGGGATTTTATCGGTGTTGGTTTTGACGCTTTGGGTGGCGCAAAATTGGTTGCTGGCCAGTCAATATACCACCGAGCGACAGCAGTTAGTCTCTGCAACCGAACAATTATTTAAACAAATGTTTCCGAATGTGACGCGGATCGTCAATATTAAGGCGCAAACACAAACCGCTCTGGCGCGTCAGCAACAGCCAGCGGAATTAATGGGCCCAGCTGCGCTGGCATTATTGATTGAATCCCCATTTCAGCAGGCCAAACAGGTTAAAATCGAACAGTTTAAATGGCAAAATAATCGGTTGCTATTGCAGTTGAAGTCCCAAGATAGTAATGCCTTAGAACAGCTCAAACAGCAGTTGACTAACCAATTACGAAATAAGGCGAAAGTGACGCTTAATATTAAAAAAATGCAACCCAACGATATCGCAGCGGAGATGGTGATTGATGTCTCTTAATGAATTGAAATTGCAATGGCAGCAGCTTTGGCAGAGCCTGAGTGTTAAGGATCAACGCGCTTTAATGATGTTGGCAGTCGTGTTAGGTTTGGCGTTGGTGTATTATGCGGTTTGGTTGCCCAGTGAAAATGCGAAGCAACAATCACTACAACGCTTGCAGTCAGCTCAAACAAAGTGGCAGTGGTTAAATGAACAGTTGCCGAAATTGTCCGCTCCCGCACCGCAATTGCCCGCGCAAAAAATACGTGAAGTGAATGGCTTATTGCAGTATGTGCAGACCCAGCTGCGCCAATTGAATTTATATCCACAGTTGGATCAGATGGAAACGCGTAATCAAAAACTGGTGGTTTCTTTTAAAACGGTGGATGCCGCGCGGCTATTTCGTTGGTTATCGCAACAGGAGCGCCAAGGATTGGTGGCGACATCTGCCGATATTCAACCGATTGAAACGGGTGTGGTGTCAGCACAATTAATTTTTGAGGTACCAAAATGACCTGGCTAAAACGGTATTGGGGTCGAATGACGCTATTGAGTCTGGTGGTGTTGGTATCGTTTATTTGGCATTTGCCAGCCGCTTGGGTTTGGCAACAATCCGGCATAAAACAACAACTCCCCCCCGGCTTGTCATTATCGACAATGAAAGGGGTTTGGTGGCAGGGCCAAACCGCGATTGACTGGCAAGGAAAAACGGTGGGCCATATTGACTGGCAATGGCAGCCAAGTGCCTTGCTAACAGGAGGGCTAGCTATTGATTTGAAACTGTCGGCGCCCCAAAACCAGCTTACCATGCAAGCCACCGTGACATCGGATTCGGTACAATTAACGGCTATTTCCGGTGCTGTGAAAATCGCCAAATTCGCGGACATTCCCGCTTTGGCATTGCTGGATCAAGCACAGGGTGAAGTGGTATTAAAAGCACTGTCTTTGAGCTTGCCTTGGGAAAGTCTGCAAAGTCAGCAACCTTGGCCGAATTCTGTCTCTGGACAATTCGCACTGGTCGATTTTTCGGCAATGGGGATGAATTTACCCTTAGTGGAAGCCACCCCAAGCTTAGATGACAATGGGCTGACCTTATCGGTTAACGGCAAAGGCAAAGGATGGGTATTATCTGGCCAAACTTGGTTGTCCCCTAAACGCATTTTTGCCCATGATTTAACCTTAACCGCGGATACACCGGCATCCATGCCGGACTGGGTTGGGTTGATGATGCGTCAAACACAACCCAATACAGCGGTATTGAAGGCGAGAGGGCGCTGGTAAAATGCCGGTTGCGCAGTTATGGCCGCGCTGGGTTGCCTTGAGTCTGGTTTGTCTAATAGGGTTAAATGCTTGTTCTGGGGACTCGTCCTCTTCGACCAATGCGACTTCAATATCGTCTTCTACGGTCAAGGATGCCGCGCTGGAACCGCTTCCAAAAAATTTCTCTCTAAACGATCCTTTATTTAGTCACCAATGGGCACTGCAAAATACCGGGCAAGCGGCATTAACCAAAAGCGGCTTTGGCGGCATTGCCAATGAAGACAGTCAGGTGTTTGAAACCGCGACCATCAGTGCTGAAGACTATGCTTTAGGCGTTTATGGTCGGGGGGTGACGATTGGTATTTTGGATGACGGTTTGGATATTGCCCATGCTGATTTATTGGAAAATATGTTGGTAGGCGGTTCTTATGATTTTAAGACTCAAAGTGCCAGTCCTGCGGCTGCCAGTATCACCGGGGAACATGGAACCAGTGTTGCCGGTTTAGCGGCCGCACGCGGAGGAAACGGCACGGGCATTTGGGGCATGGCGCCTTTGGCCAAGTTGCAGGGCTTTAATTTACTGACCTCCGGAGAGTTTGATGTCGAAAAAGCCAGTCTAGGCGATGCAAGCGCCCGACAAATTTACCCAGGCCTGCGCTCCGATTTGACGCAAGTCTTTAATAAAAGTTATGGCGAAAATCCAGATATTGTGCCGGAACCGGGTTCCAATTCGGCCATGCTGGTGTCTGAGGTGTTGGATATCATGCGCGTTCAGACAGAAACCGCCCGACAAGGCTTGGGCGCGATTTATGTGAAAGCGGGCGGTAATGAATTTAAAGGCGGTACGGTCTTCTCATCCAATTGGTGCCGAGAAGCGATTGCTGTTGGTATCACCTGCTATAACGTCAATCAAGAAACCGAAAATAATACGCCTTACCAAATGGTGGTGGGCGCCTTTAATGCTCTGGGAAGACGTTCTTCTTACAGCAATACTGGGTCGAGTTTGTGGATAGCAGCGCCAGGGGGCGAACTGGGAGAACAGCATCCTGCTTTAGTCTCCACTGATCAGACAGGGTGCGGTTTGGGGTTGAGTCGCAGTAGTGGCTTGGTTGAGCCGAATATTGGGTTTAATTTGGGTGAAGCCAATACGGGCAATGAAAATTGTGATTATTATTCGGCCTTTAATGGTTCTTCAGCAGCCGCGCCCTTGGTCTCTGGGGCGGCAGCATTGTTATTAGAAGCCTATCCTGAAGCCTCTTGGCGTGATATTAAGCACTTCCTGGCGGTGACGGCTCGTCAATTACAACCCGATTTAAAACCGATTACCCGCTTCATTAATGGTCAGACAGTCACGATTGAGCAAGGTTGGGTCACCAATGCCGCAGGCATCGCTTTTAGTAATGCTTTTGGGTTTGGTGGGCTCTCGGTGGTTGAGGCGGTAAAACTGGCGCAACAATGGCAAGCCTCCAATCAAAGTCTTCCGACCTTAAAAACCGTTCAAACATTGAAACAGCCACTAACCCAGAATAATGAAATTGCCAATTTCGATGCGGCTGGTTTACAAAGAACGGTGACAATTGCCGATAGCTTGATTGCAGAAACCGCGGTTGTGACCGTGACGATTAAAGGGTTGGTTGCACAGACCTTATCGGGCAATGACAATCATAAGATTGATGCCAGCGATTATTTAATTGAATTGATTTCGCCTGCCGGTACCAAAAGCATTGTGTTGACACCGCTAAATGCTTATCGTACGAGTTACGATATGATTGAGTTGCCATTAGCTACCCATGCATTCTATGGCGAAAATACCGCAGGCACTTGGACGTTAAAGGTGACCGATGTCGACCAGAACCCCCAAAACCGCATTCAGCATGTTGGGGAAGGAAAGTTGACGGAGTGGTCTTTACGACTGTATGGTCATGAACCTAATTAGCCACGCGGTGACGTTATGATAAAGGCAAAGCTGAGACTGATAGGGATGGTCGCTATGATTGGTTTGGGAGCAGAGCCTGCCAAGTCGGCTTTGGTTGCATGTGAAGCTGTTGCGAGCCAAGCAGTGGGTTATGTGCCTCAAGAAAATCTATTGGCGACCCAGCAATCGCTGAGTGAGCTGTCGCTTAACTGGGATGGCGAGTTGGCTGGTGAAATTGGCAACTGGACACTTTACCGAACCCAGCAATTTACGCTAGATAGAGATGC
>CBFHUY010000139.1:0-4864 GCA_965658885.1 Hydrogenovibrio sp. | reverse complement strand
GAGAAATCTCATATTCACCCCACTTATTACCCCCTTTTATTCTGCAATTTAATGGGATTATATGCAACTGCATGGGACAAGCAAACTACGAGAAACCGGCTAATTCGTTGTTTTCAGACATAAAAAAACCCGCATGAAGCGGGTTGATGTAAGAATATGGTGGCTACACCGGGATTTGAACCTGGGACCCCATCATTATGAGTGATGTGCTCTAACCAGCTGAGCTATGTAGCCAAAAAGATTGCGGTATTATAGAATTTTTATCGGCCTTGTCAACCTTGTAACAGGAGTTTTATCGCTTTTTCAGCCAAAATGACCAGGCCTGGTCATTTTGAGCACGTGACAGGGTTAAACATTAAAACGGAAATGCATTACATCGCCATCTTGAACAATGTACTCTTTTCCTTCTAGACGTTGCTTTCCAGCGGCTTTTGCACCGGCATCACCTTTGTAAGCTATGAAATCTTCATACGCCGTGACCTCAGCTCGAATAAACCCTTTTTCAAAGTCGGTGTGAATCACGCCTGCCGCTTGCGGTGCGGTTGCGCCTTTTTTAACCGTCCAAGCGCGAACTTCCTTTACGCCTGCTGTGAAATAGGTTTGCAGGCCTAATAACTGATAAGCTGCACGAATAACTCGGTTTAGCCCAGGCTCTTCTTGTCCCATTTCCGCCAGAAACTCTGCCTTGTCTTCGTCGTCAAGTTCTGCGACCTGTTCTTCAATTTCGGCACTAATTGGCACAACCACCGCACCCTGTTCTGCCGCAAGCGCTTCAACCTTGTCTAACATGGGATTGTTTTCAAACCCATCTTCATTCACATTAGCAACATACATCATTGGCTTAATGGTTAATAGGTGCAAATCTTGCAAAACGTTGAGTTCATCTTCATTCAATTCAACCAAGCGCACCAACTTGCCGTTTTCGACTTCTTGCAACACCTTTTCATACACAGCTTGCTTGGCAACTGCTTCTTTATCACCGCTTTTTGCAACACGCTGTACTTTTTGCACCGCTTTTTGCAAAGATTCCATATCTGCTAGGATGAGTTCCATATTGATGATTTCAATATCAGAAATGGGATCAATTTTTCCCGCGACATGCACAATATCATCATTTTCAAAACAACGGACGACTTGAACGATTGCATCTGTCTCACGAATATTGGCTAAAAACTTATTACCAAGCCCTTCACCTTTTGAAGCGCCTTCAACCAAACCTGCAATGTCCATAAAATCAACGGTAGCAGACAGTACACGTTCAGGCTTTACAATCTCTGCCAGTGCGCCTTCACGCTCATCAGGAACCGGCACCACACCCACATTGGGTTCAATGGTACAAAATGGATAGTTGGCTGATTCAATCCCGGCATTGGTTAAGGCATTAAACAAGGTCGATTTTCCTACATTGGGTAGGCCAACAATGCCACACTTAATTCCCATTCTGAACTCCTAATAGCGTCATAATTAATTTATTGAATTACTGCGAATGAAGTTGATGCATTGCCCTTTCCATCTCGCCACTTAGCAGTTCCGGCAAGACACGTGTTGCATCATAAATGGCGGTTTCAATCGCTTGAAAATCCGGTTTCGACGGGGCATGTAAGACATAATCCACCACCTGATCCTTATGGCCTGGATGCCCAATCCCTAGTCGAAGACGATGAAAGGTTTTCGTGCCCAATGCGGCAATGGTGTCACGTAATCCATTATGCCCCCCATGCCCGCCATTGGACTTGAGCTTGGCAACACCGGGTGCTAAATCAAGCTCATCATGTACCACGAGAATTTCATCGGCTGATATTTTATAGAAATTGGCTAACGACTGGATGGACTGACCACTTCGATTCATAAACGTCATGGGTTTAAGCAACCAAACATCCATGCCATTTGACTGAACTCGAGCCACATCACCTAAAAATTTGGTTTCTGGACGAAATTGTACTTGATGTTGACGAGCAACTTCCTCCACAAACCAAAAACCCGCATTATGTCGCGTTTGCTCATATTGTTTCCCAGGATTTCCCAGACCAACAATTAGCTTTATACAAGACATATACGGGCTTTCTGTTACCTTAAACGCTTAAAATTAACGTTTTACTTTGCTGATACCAACAACGGCCTGATCATAATCAGAGTTACCGTGCGTTAAAGCGGTTAACTTAACGCCAGCAGGAATTTCTAACTCAGATAGACGCAAGTTCTGACCAGCTTCTAAATTAGAAACGTCAATTTCAATTGCAGTTGGTAAATCTTTGGTTAAGCAACTCACTTCAACGCTAGATTGCATGAAAGACATAATCCCACCGATTTTCACGCCCGGTGCAACCTCTTTACCAACAAACTTAAGTGGAACACGTTTTACGATAGCAGACTTATCACTTGCACGTTGAAAATCAATGTGAGAGATAAAGCCCGTTGCAGGATGACGCTGTAAGTCTTTAATAATACATTGCTCAGCAACACCTTCGCCTTCCAACGTTAAAACTGTGTTATACAAATCAACGTTTAATCTTAAAGCACGTTCAATTTGATTACTTTTCAAAGCAACTGATTTTGCTTCTTGCTCACCGCCATATACGATGGCGGGTACTTTGCCTGCCAGACGAAGACGGCGGCTCGCACCCTTCCCTTCCTCTGTACGCAGCTCTGCTGTCCAAACTTGATCCATTTTAATTACTCCATAAATCTTAGGCGTCGTTCACCTAATAAATAAACCGGGGCAAGCCCCAAAACTCCATGCTCGCGACCAAGCACAGAAACAAAGAGCGGTATTATACCGATTTTTTTTAGAAACAAAAGAGATTAACTTAAGAAAACAAGGCCTTAAACCGCCAAAACGGCCAGGCCTGGTCATTTTGACTGGTAATTAAGCCTTTAACGAATCGGCATTAGCTCGGAAACCGACTCTTCCTGGTGGACACGTCGAATCGTTTCACCGAGTACGGGTGCAACTGAAACGCGACGAATGCGATTGGATTCCATGCCCGCTTCGGACAACGGAATAGTATCTGTTACGACAAGTTCTGTTAGACAAGAGTTATTAATCGTATCGACAGCAGAGCCAGACAAAACAGCATGAACGACATAAGCCGTTACACTTTTTGCGCCATGCTCTTTCAATGCAGCCGCTGCTTTGCAAAGCGTACCGGCTGTATCGACCATATCGTCAACTAAGATACAATCACGCCCAGAAACATCACCAATAATATTCATAATTTGAGCGACATTCGCTTTTGGGCGTCGTTTATCGATAATAGCCATATCACACCCTAAGGCTTTGGCAACGGCACGAGCGCGAACGACTCCACCCATATCAGGCGAAACCACCATCATATTATCGCCAGCAATATGCCCTGATGAACGCATATCATCGACCAGCGTTGGCGAGGCATAAATATTATCGACTGGAATATCGAAAAAACCTTGAATTTGATCCGAATGCAAATCCACCGTGATCAAACGATCGGCACCGGCAACCGTAATCATATCGGCCGCTAAGCGCGCTGTGATCGGTACACGAGCTGAATGAGGGCGACGATCTTGCCGAGCAAAACCGTAATAGGGCACCACTGCGGTAATCCGCTTTGCAGAAGCGCGTTTTAGCGCATCAATCATAACCAGCAGTTCCATTAAATTAACGGCGGGTTCAGGGGTACAGGTAGGCTGTAAAACGTAAACATCTTTTCCGCGTACTGATTCATTGATTTGAACCATAATCTCGCCATCACTAAAGCGACCGACATCTGCTTTACCTAATGGAATTTCAATCGAGGAGGAAATCTTTTCAGCTAAGCTGACATTTGCGTTTCCGGCAAATAATCGGACATTTTTGTAAGCCATGAATGGCAACTCCTATGGCGAAAACCAGGGAAAAAATGATTTGAAGAATTTCAGGGAGGATAATGGCTGGGCTAGCAGGATTCGAACCTGCGCATGACGGGATCAAAACCCGTTGCCTTACCGCTTGGCTATAGCCCAACTGTTTATCGCTGTCATCTAAGACAGGTGCGTATTATCCATTTTAAAAGCTGCAAATCAAGCGTTTTTTAGCAAAAAAATTAAGAGACCCCATAATAACAAGCTTTCAATAATATTTAAATGCAAGAAAAACATAATATTGAAAGCGCCTCATCGCCGCCTTACTTCATCAAATCCAGAATTAAAGTTTGTAAAACTTCATTCTGGGGATACTGATTTCGATACTCGACCCAAAGTTTTTTTGCTTCCTCTCGACGATCAAGCTTCCAAAGGGTATGAATCAAATGAACCAATACCTCTTCATCTACCTGCAATGCCAGTGCGCGAGAAAGAAATTTTTCAGCTTCTTGGTAGTGCCCTTGCTGGTAAGCCAGCCAACCACGACTATCCAAAATATAATAACGATTTGGCGCTAGGGTCAGGGCCTTATCCAACAATTGCTGCGCATAAACGAACTCTCTTTGTTGTTCGGCATAAAAATAACCCAATGCATTCAAAATTTCAACATCATCGCCATCAATCGCCAGTGCCTGCTTTAGATTCGCTTCATATTGTTCAAATAACGCTAAATCATAAAACAACATCGCCTGCATCAAATACAACTCTACTTTTTGATCTTGCAATGCTATGGCCTGGTCATAAACCACAATCGATTTTTGCTTTTCACCCGCTTTATTATAAAAAATGGCTTTGGCCTGTAATAACTTCACCTTGTCATCCACCTCAGTCACTTCTATCGCATCTAATGCCTCAAGCGTTTTGACTAGACCGACATTGGGAAAATCAATTTCTGCCATGTGCAGCCGAGCATCTAGCAAGTAGTCACGCGTGGTAATTTGCTAGATGCTCGGCTGCACATGGCAGAAATTGATTTTCCCAATGTCGG
>CBFHUY010000138.1:0-4873 GCA_965658885.1 Hydrogenovibrio sp. | reverse complement strand
CGCCATCGCCATGAACATAATGGACTGGTTCACCCTCGAAGGTTGAATCAATCAACTCACCTTTGTCATTTCTCAGTTCATAATGAAAGGTCACTTCACTGCCTTGTTTAATTCTCATACTTTTCGCCTATCAATTGCATTAAAATAGTGTTTTGCAGTTATTTTACCTGAAAACCCTCACTGGATTACGAGAGAAAGCCCTCTATGCGTCAAATTGTACTGGATACCGAAACGACGGGATTTGATCCTAAAAATGGTGACAAAATCATCGAAATTGGTGCCGTGGAGCTCTTCAAACGAAAACTAACCCACAATAACTACCATCAATACATTCAACCTGAGCGCGATGTGCCAATAGATGCCATTGAAGTGCATGGTATTACCAATGAATTCTTGATCGACAAACCTATCTTTGCCGACATAGTGGAAGCGTTTATGGAATTTGTGTCTGGTGCGGAACTCATCATTCACAATGCCCCTTTCGATGTTGGTTTTATTAACCATGAATTATCTCAACTTTCCAATAATCGTTGGGGCAAAATTGAAGATCATTGCACCATTACCGACAGCCTCAAAATTGCCCGAAAATCCTACCCTGGCCAAAGAAACTCACTAGACGCGCTGTGTAAGCGACTGGGCATAGATAACAGTAATCGCACATTACACGGCGCCTTGCTTGACTCGGAAATCCTTGCGGATGTCTATTTAACCATGACAGGTGGCCAAACCGACTTGATGCTTACCAAAGCCGAAAACACCACCCGAAACCTGACCCAAGTTGACTTTGAAAAACCCAAAGGCCCTTTAAAAGTCATACGGGCAACTGCCAGTGAGCTCACAGCTCATCAACAAAAATTAGCAGAACTCAGCGAAGCAACCTCAACTCAAATTGAGTGGTAATCAAAAGTAAAATTCGGCCAGGCCTGGCTGAATTTGCTATAATTCTTCTAATTTTTAAGCGGCATTGCACAGCAAATTCAGAACTTGAACAAAAAGAATGAATCCCCCTTCTCAAGTTGAATTTTTCGACCTAAGCGAAGCAATATGACGCCCGCACTAGCCATAACCACTCACTATCGGTTATAAAATAGTCAATCAATTACAAGAAGACACAAAACCATAATGGAAAAGCATTTTAATCCTCAATCTATCGAAACTAAGTGGTACCAAATTTGGGAACAAAGTGGCTATTTTAAGCCGCAACAAAGCTCAACAGGCCAAACCTACAGTATTATGATTCCACCGCCCAATGTGACTGGAAGTCTTCATATGGGGCATGCTTTCCAAGACACCATTATGGATACTTTAACGCGCTACCACCGGATGAAAGGTGATGAGACGTTATGGCAACCGGGAACAGATCATGCGGGTATCGCAACCCAAATGGTGGTAGAAAGACAACTGGCGGCTCAAGGTTTAAGCCGTCATGATTTAGGGCGCGAGGCTTTTACCCAAAAAGTTTGGGAATGGAAAGCTGAGTCCGGTGGAACCATTACCCAACAACTCAGAAGACTGGGCGCATCACCCGACTGGAGTCGCGAAAGATTCACAATGGATGACGGCCTATCCAATGCTGTCAAAGAAGTCTTTGTAAAACTCCATGAAGAAGGCCTAATCTACCGCGGAAAACGCCTTGTTAATTGGGATCCCATCCTACATACCGCCGTTTCAGATTTAGAAGTCCTCTCTGAAGAAGAGATGGGCAGCTTATGGCATATGCGTTATCCCTTATCAGATGACTCCGGCTATTTAGTTGTTGCAACTACCCGACCTGAAACCTTGTTTGGAGACCAAGCAGTTGCGGTTCATCCAGATGACGAACGCTACCAAAATTTAATTGGCAAGACCATTACCCTACCCTTAGTTGGACGTAAAATTCCTATTATTGCAGACGACTATGTCGATATGGAATTCGGAACTGGTTGCGTTAAAATCACCCCAGCTCACGACTTCAATGACTACGAGATGGGCAAACGACACAATCTACCAATGCTCAATGTCATGACCATCGATGCGGCCATGAATGATGAAGTGCCGGAAAAATACCGTGGACTCGATCGCTATGAAGCGAGAAAACAGGCTATTGCCGACTTAGAAGCAGCCGGTTTAATGGATAAAATTGAACCACACAAGCTCATGGTGCCACGCGGAGACCGCACCCATGCGGTTATTGAACCCTTCCTAACCGACCAATGGTATGTTGCGGTACAAGAATTAGCCAAACCCGCCATTGATGCAGTAAAAAACGGCGATATTCAATTTGTCCCTAAAAATTGGGAAAACACCTATTTTGAATGGATGAACAATCTTCAAGACTGGTGTATTTCAAGACAGATCTGGTGGGGACATCGGATTCCAGCATGGTATGATGACCAAGGCAATGTCTATGTTGCTCGAACAGAAGCAGAAGTCCGTAAAAAATATCAACTATCCGATACCGTCACATTGCAACAAGACAATGATGTTTTGGATACTTGGTTCAGTTCAGCACTTTGGACCTTTTCAACCCTTGGCTGGCCAGAGCAAACCGCCGAATTAGCAAAATTCCACCCGACTTCTGTTTTAGTAACCGGATTTGATATTATTTTCTTCTGGGTTGCCAGAATGATTATGATGACGCTTAAATTTACAGGACAAGTGCCGTTTAAACAAGTGTATGTCCATGGCCTGGTTCGGGATGGCGAAGGTCAAAAAATGTCGAAATCTAAAGGGAATGTATTAGACCCCATTGACCTGATCGACGGCATTGATCTTGAAAGTCTTGTCACCAAACGAACGTCAGGCATGATGCAACCGGAAAAGGCAGCCCGCATTGAAAAATCAACGCGTAAGCAATTTGCAGATGGTATTGAATCTTATGGCACCGATGCTTTACGGTTTACCTTTGCTTCTCTGGCGTCAACCGGCAGAGACATTCGATTTGATCTAAACCGATGCGAAGGCTATCGTAACTTCTGCAACAAATTATGGAATGCGACTCGCTATGTACTGATGAATACCGAAGGCAGAGACACAGGGGTTGACGAGAAACTCCCCTGTACCCTTTCCCTCGCTGACCGTTGGATTACTTCCAAACTACAAACCGTTGAAGCAGAAGTGGCGAAGCACTTTGATCAATACCGTTTTGATTTGGCTGCGAATGCACTATATGAATTCACGTGGAATGAATATTGCGACTGGTACCTTGAGTTAGTCAAACCCGTTCTTAATTCTGAAACGGCGACACTAGAAGCACAAAGAGGCACAAGAAAAACGCTGGTCCGCGTTCTCGAAACCATCCTAAGACTCTTGCATCCAATTACGCCTTACATTACAGAAGAAGCATGGCAGAGTGTGGCTGGCCTTGCTGGCCAAGATGGCAATACCATTATGCTACAACCCTATCCAAAACCAGATGATGCATTAATCGATACAGATGCAGAATCAGAATTAGAATGGGTTAAACACTTTATTATGGGGATTCGCAAAATTCGATCAGAAATGGACATAGCGCCCAGTAAAAAATTGGATATTCTGCTATCCAACTTATCTGCACAAGATAAAGTTTGGTTGGAAAATAATGCCCATTCATTAAATAGTTTAGCTAAACTAAATCACATCACGCTACTGAATGAAGCAGATGAAGCACCAGAATCAGCGGTTGCCCTTGTTGGCGAAATGAAAATTCTAATACCGATGGCAGGTCTCATTGACAAGGATGCTGAACTGAAACGCCTAACAAAAGAAATCAATCGATTAGAAGGCGATATAAAACGATTCTCAGGTAAATTATCCAATGAAAATTTCGTCGCTAAAGCACCAGAAGCGGTTATTGCAAAGGAAAAGCAAAAGCTCGAAGATTCAGAAAAAGCACTTACTAACCTAAAGGAACAGTATGAAAAAATTAGTCAAATCTAACCACAGCATTCTACCCCTACTAACTATCAGTGCTCTTCTGACGACATTAGCACCCAGTGTTCAAGCCGAATCAGAAGCTGGCTACACGAACTATGTGACGGATTCTATAGAGATTCCTTTCAGAAGTCAGCCAGGATACAAATACAAAATTCTTCGAATGCTGCGCTCTGGTAGCAAAGTCACTGTCGTGGATGTCAACGAAGATGGTTGGGCAAAACTGCTCTATAATCACAGAGGTGAAGATATTGAGGGTTGGATGCCATCCATTCTTCTTCAAGCACAGCCCATCGCAAGAGAAAAAGTTGCTGATCTAGAGAAAAAAGTGGCCTATGTTGAAAAGCAACTGAATCAAATCAAACTCGAAAAGCAAACATTACAAAGCCGGTTTGACGAAACGGATGAAGCCTTAAAATCAGCAAAGAAAATCAATTATGAACTGGAAAAGCAGCTTGAAGAAATCAAAAAACTCTCAGGAAATGCCATCCAGCTTAATGAAGATAACCGTCAAATGGCACAACAAATTCAAAAGCTTGAGAATGAAAATACCATTCTCAGTGAACAAATTGACCAATCCGAAGATGTTGTTAAACGCCAATGGTTCTTAACCGGAGGTGGTGTCCTCTTACTCGGCTTAATCATTGGACGTCTATTTAGAATGCCTGGTCGCAGGAAGTGGAATACACTGTAACGTAAGAATAAAAAGTTGAAATCATCCTAGCCCGCTAAATTGCGGGCTTTTTTATATGGTTAAATCTTGTATCGTTTTGATATGAATGTAATGACAAATTACAGGCAAAAAAAAACCCATGCTTAAAAGCACGGGTTTAGGGATATAAGCTTGGGGATGACCTACTCTCACATGGCACCTGCCACACTACCATCGGCGCTAAGACGTTTCACTTCTGAGTTCGGAATGGGATCAGGTGGTTCCATCTTGCTATGGTCCCCAAGCAATTGGGTTATGTCAGCTGTCTTT
>CBFHUY010000137.1:0-4899 GCA_965658885.1 Hydrogenovibrio sp. | reverse complement strand
TCTTAAGGAGAAAGGACTATCCCGAAGGGGAATTTACTCTCGCATTTTTGGGGTATGGTAATGAAGCGGAAAATACGGTTTTAGAGTTAACCTATAACTGGGATCAATCGGAATATGACTTGGGAGACGGTTATGGGCATATCGCGATTGAGGTCGATGATGTGTATCAAGCCGCAGATGCGATTCAGCAAGCAGGTGGTAAAATCATTCGCCCTGCAGGCCCCATGAATGCCGGAACCACCATTATTGCGTTTGTTGCAGACCCAGATGGTTATCAAATCGAATTAATAGGCGCTAAATAATCATTAAATTTATATCAGTTTGAATTGTTAATAAGGAAAAATCATGTCTCAATTTGAAAATGTGACGGTTGTTAAAGCGGCCAATATCTATTACGACGGTAAGGTAACGAGCCGCACGGTTTTATTTGCCGATGGCTCTAAAAAGACGCTGGGTATTTTATTGCCAGGCGATTATACGTTTGGCACCGAAGCGGCAGAGTTGATGGAAATGTTGGCAGGTGAAGTCGCAGTATTATTGCCCGGTGAAAGTGAATGGCGCACGGTATTAGCTGGGGAATCTTTTGAAGTGCCAGCCAATGCCTCATTTGATATAAAAGTAAAAACGGTCGCAGATTACTGCTGCTCTTACTTTTAGTCTTATACAACCCTTAAAAATAACCAGGCCTGGTTATTTTTAAGGTATTTTCCCATGCCCCTGTTTTCAGTTCGTAGCGGGCTTTGTTTGAAACCACTGGTACATCAACACAAAGAACAGCGGGACTAAGAAAACGCCCAGTGCGGTCGCACTGATCATGCCACCCAATACGGCTGTCCCGATGGCGTTATGTGCGCCAGAACCTGCACCCGAACTGAGCGCTAACGGCAGTACCCCAAAGCCAAAGGCCAGCGATGTCATTAAAATGGGTCTGAGACGCATTTTTGCGGCTTGAATGGTCGCTTCGATGGCTTCCATCCCTTCTTCAACCAAGTCTTTAGAAAACTCGACAATCAAAATAGCATTTTTGGTGGCTAAACCGACGATGGTTAATAGACCCACTTGGAAATAAATATCACTGGGTTTGCCAAAAAAGAGGGCAGCCAGTAAGGTTCCGAGTATTCCTAGAGGCACGATTAGGATAACTGAAATCGGCAAGGTCCAACTTTCATAGAGAGCGGCCAAGGATAAGAAAACCACCAGTATCGACAATAGATACAATAAGGTGGCTTGTTCACCCGCCGCCTTTTCTTCATAGGAGAGTCCGGTCCATTCAATGCTAACGCCTTTCGGTAGCTGCTTGCTCAGCGCTTCAACGGTAGCCATCGCTTCCCCTGAGCTAATATTCGGTGGCGACATCCCCAATATTTGCAAGGCGGCTTGACCGTTATAGCGTTCCAATTTAGGGGATTCTTTCACCCAGGTCATATCCACAAATGCCGATACTGGAATCATATCACCCGTTTTATTGCGCACATACCAGTCGTTAAAGTTGTCTGGTGTTGAGCGGTATTGCGGTTCGGATTGAACATAGATGCGTTTCACTTTACCTTGTTTGATAAAGTCATCCACATAGGCGCGTCCCCAAGCGATGGAGAGCGATTGGTTAATGTCGGCAATCGACAGTCCTAACGCCTGCGCTTTCTGCTTATTGACTTGAACGGAAAGCACTGCCGCAGGTTCTTGACCATTAGGACGGACACCAACTAAGTTGGGATTTTGGCTGGCCATACCCAACATTTGATTACGGGCATTATAGAGTTGTTCACGGCCAACACCGCCGGTATCCTTCACGTAAAAGTTAAAGCCCATCGCATTACCCAGCTCCATGACAGGTGGCGGGGCAAAAGCAAACACCATGGCTTCTTTAATCTGACTGAAAGCCCCCATAGCGCGACCCGCAATCGCATTGACGCTACGGCTGGGATCGGTTCTTTCTGACCAGTCTTTAAGGCGAACAAAGGCAATGGCGGTATTTTGGCCTGTTCCAGAAAAGTTGAATCCGATAACGGTAAATAACGCCTCAATATTGTCTTTCTCGGTTTCTAAATAGTGATGCTCCAATTTTTTAACCACTTTTAAGGTATCTTCCTGAGTGGCCCCGGAGGGCATCATCACTTGGCTTAATAGCATGCCTTGGTCTTCATTCGGTAAAAAGCCAGCAGGGGTCTTAGCGTAAAGATAGCCGACACTGCCGACAATCAATAAATAGATGCCAAAAAATAGATAACGGTGACGAATTATGCCTTTTACCCCACGACCATAGGCATGAGTGCCTCGGTCAAATTGGCGGTTAAACCAACCAAAAAACCCTTTGGATTCTGCGACCTTATCCACTGGTTTTAACAGGGTAGCGCATAAGGCTGGCGTAAGAATAAAGGCGGCCAGTACTGAAAGCACCATGGCTGACACGATGGTGACCGCAAATTGCTGGTAAATAACCCCTGCCGACCCTGGGAAAAAAGCCATCGGCAAAAACACTGCACTGAGCACCAAGCCGATCCCAATTAAGGCACCGGAAATCTGATTCATGGATTTATGGGTGGCTTCTTTGGCGGGTAAGTTTTCTTCGTGCATCACTCTTTCCACATTTTCAACAACGACGATGGCATCGTCCACCAACAGACCAATAGCCAAAACCATGGCAAACATGGTGAGGGTATTGATTGAGTAGCCAAAATAAGATAACACGCCAAAAGAACCGAGTAGCACTACCGGAACGGTAATGGTCGGAATCAGGGTTGCGCGCAGATTTCCCAAGAAAAGGTACATAATCAGCACCACCAAAATAATGGCTTCGACGAGGGTTTGCACTACGCCTTCAATGGATAATTTGATAAAGGGGGTGGTGTCGTAGGCTTTGACGTAAGACATGCCTTTAGGAAAGTAGGGTGCCAGTTCATCGAGCTTGGCCATGACCCTTTCAGCGGTTTCGAGGGCATTGGCATTGGCTGCGGTTTTAACCGCAAACCCAGCAGCAGGCGCTCCCTTATAACGAGCGGTTCTGGCATAGCTTTCGGCACCAATTTCGACACGCGCGACATCACTTAGCGTCACCGAGGTGCCGTCCTCGGCGGTTTTGATAACGATTTGTTCAAACTCACTGACGTTTTTTAAACGGCTTTGTAAATTCACCACCACATTAATCGGTTGATTGGCCGGGGCGGGAGCATCACCCAGTTGGCCAGCGGTCACTACGGCATTGTGGGTGCGAATGGCATTGACAATATCACTGGGAATCAATTGGTGGTTGGTTAATTTGTAGGGGTCAAGCCAGACTCGTAATGCATATTCGGCACTGAACTGCATGACTTCGCCTACGCCATCCAAACGACTGATAGGGTCAACGATATGGGTGCCAATATAATCCCCTAAGTCGGTGGCACTAAAGGTGTTGTCCGGTGAGATAAAACCTATGACCATTAAAAAATTCCGTACCGATTTAGCGACTTGTATACCTTGCCTTTGAACGGCTTCGGGTAAGGAGGTCATCGCCGCTTGCAGTTTGTTTTGAATCTGCATTTGGGCAATGTCGGCATCGGTTCCGGTTTTGAAGGTCAGGGTAATATTAGCCTGCCCCGTGGATTCGCTGGTGGCCGACATATACATTAAGTTGTCTAACCCTTTCATTTTGCTTTCAATGATTTGGGTGACAGTATTTTCGATGGTTTTCGCCGAGGCTCCGGGATAGGTGGCGGTAATGGTAATGGTCGGTGGTGCGATGGCCGGATATTGTGAAATAGGCAAGTTAACGACTGATAAGATCCCGGCAATCATCACCAGTAATGCAATGACCCATGCAAACACGGGACGATTAATAAAGAAGGTGGCAAAAGAGTGACGATGGTGGCGGTGGCTGGTCTCAGTCATCAGTGTTCGCCTCCCTCTGAAGGTATCAGTGTCGCTTTCATCCCGGGACGAATAAACTGGAGACCTTTAACAATGACTTGATCCCCTGGTGCTAAGCCGTCGGTAATAATCCAATTCTTTTGGTAAAGTCCGGCTTCTTTGACGGGTCTGACCGTGACTGTATTATCAGCCGTCAGCACCATAACAAAAGGGTTTCCTAAAGCATTGCGCTGTAATGATAGGGTTGGAATCAGCGCAACCTGTTCCAACATCCCTGTCGTGACTTGGCCCTGCATAAACATGCCCGGCAGGATTAAGCTATCTGGATTCTGAAACTGAGTTCTTAAAATGACCGCATCCGTTGCTGGATTCACCTGGAATTCTGATAATAGAATTTTGCCGGTGCTGGGATAATCTTGGTGTGGCAATTTTAGGCGTACCGGATAGGCTTCCAAGTTGACGTTAGGATTCATTAAAGCTTGACGTAATGGCAACGCTTGATTGGCAGTGATCGAAAAATCAACATAAATAGGGTCGAGTTGCTGAATGGTTGCGAGGGATTGTGGTTGGTTAGTGGTCACCAAAGCACCCTTGGTGACGGTGGAACGGCCAATTCGGCCACTAATCGGTGCCTTAATTTGGGTTCTTTCAAGCTGTATCGCCGCGGTTTTGAGTGACGCTTTATTGGCGGCTAAATTCGCTTTGGCTTCGCGCAATAAAGCTCTGGCATCGTCTAAAACTTGTTCGCTGACCGCATTAATTTTCACTAAACGTTCATTACGGGTGACTTTGATCTGGGCGTTGGTCAGTAACGCTTTGGATTTTTCAACGGCTGCCTTGGCGCTTTCATATAAGGCTTGATAGCTGGCGTCATCCAGTTGATAGAGAATGTCGCCCTTCTGTACAAGGACTCCTTCTTTAAAGCGGCGTTCGGTAATAATACCTTCAACCTGAGGACGAATTTCTGCGGTGGCGGATGCTTGAGCGCGCCCAGTAATGGCCAACTGATTGGGTACCTGTGTCATTTCGACTTTTATAATGCCTACTTGCGGT
>CBFHUY010000136.1:0-4913 GCA_965658885.1 Hydrogenovibrio sp. | reverse complement strand
CTGACAGCGAAAGGCAGCCCTTTCAAGCCAAATTTGAAGGCTTCTATAGCACTCAGCAAGATTTTGACGACCAACACCATAAAATTTACCAAGCCTGGTGCCAAGGAGAAACCGGCATCCCAATAATTGATGCGGGCATGAAACAACTGTGGGAAACAGGTTGGATGCATAACCGAGTGCGCATGCTGGTCGCGTCCTGGTTAACGAAAAATGCCCACATCGACTGGCGTCTTGGCGTCGACTGGTTTAATGACACTTTAGTGGATGCCGATCCTGCCAATAATATTTTGGGCTGGCAATGGGTTGCAGGTTGCGGTGTGGATGCCGCGCCCTATTATCGACTCTTTAATCCAGTTCGCCAAAGCGAAAAATTTGATGCTGAAGGAAAATATATTAAACGCTGGCTACCCTGCTTAGAACATTGCACTGATCAAGACCTTCACCAACCCAATGATAAGGCCTGCTACCCAGCCCCCATTATCGATTTAGCACTCAGCCGACAAGCGCATTTAAGTCGGCGACAACGATTAAAAACTTATTAAAACAAACCCAGCTTAAGCTTGACGAATGTATAACAATTGTATAGGATTAACGAATGCGAAAATTAAATCCACCACAAGAAGCCTTATTGCCGATCCGGGAAGTTGCCAAGATTACAGGCATCAACCCGATTACACTTAGAGCCTGGGAAAGACGTTACAGCTTGATTGAGCCAGTGCGCACTGAATCTGGCCACCGCCTCTACACCTATGAAAATATCAAAACCCTTAAGGAAGTGATTCGACTTACGCAACAAGGGGTGCCAATCAGTCAAATTAAAAGCTTACTGGACCAACCCAAAGCACCCGCCATTGAGCCACAAACAGAAGCCAGCCTAGAGACTTTACTGATAGAGTCGCTTGAAAAAGCCGATATTCAAGCAGTTAATCAGCTTTTGGACAATATTATGGCCGACTACGCAATGGGGTTTTGGCAACCGCTATTTTCTCGAACAACGCTTTCTCTTACTGAAAACACGACCGCCAGTCAGCTTTGGTATAGCTTAATGGTTCCGCGTTTACAGTCGCGTCTTCACCTATCTTATCGGCAACTGTCAACTGATTTACGCCCAATTTGGGTTCAATGCTCAGAAAACACACACATTTTATTGGGTATTTTAGCGGCGTTAAACTTGGTTTCTCAAGGATATATGCCACTACTCCAACCTAACCGCGCTATTCAGTTTGAGCAACTGGTACCGTCACTACAAACACTTCATTGTCATGGAGTCGCTTGGGTCAGTGCAACCCCATCACCCGCATTGGACGACTGGCGAACTTGGACGCAAGAACACCCCAGTTTTGAGTTATTTTTATTTCTCAATCAACCGGATATGAACGCATTTGGTCAAATGCAAGTACAATTGTTTGACTTAACGACCTTTGAATCTGCTAGCTTACCCTTCTAGTTGCCGAAGCTTTTCCTGGGCAGCTTCAAGCTGCTGCTTTAGCTCGACCACTTCTGACACATCCTTTTGAATGCCAATATAATATTGACGACGATCAACCTCATCATAAAACGGCGTAATGCTCAATTCATTCCAAAAGCAACTGCCATCTTTACGATAGTTTTTTAAAATGGTTCTAACGGGTTGATTGGTTTCTATCGCTTCTCTTACAGCGCGCACCGCCTCAGGATCACTATCTGCTCCTTGTAAAAAACGACAGTCACGATAAAGAATTTCTTGTGGCGCATAGCCTGTTAACTTTTCAAATCCTGGGTTTACATAAATCAAAATGGTATCTTGACCTTCTTTTTCGGCAACGGTAATGCCGTCTTGCGCATTTTCAACCAATTGCAACAAGGTGGAATAACGTAATTTAGAATCTTTCATACACACTCTCTTTGTAGGGGTATCACAGAGTAATCATTCTAACCTGCCAAAGCCGAACCACAAACCATTATGGAAAATGTTTTGGTTGAAATTCACCATTAACTTGTTATAGTTTCAGGCCATTGTTTCAAAGTCAGAGGATGACACATGTCAAACATTAGCCGTTTATTTTTTTTGAGCTTGCTCGCAAGCAGTAGCGCCATCGTGATCGGCTGTTCCGATGCAGACAACAACGCATCTGTAACCGCCGAACCGACTCAAAGTGAAGCAAAACAGCCACCGTCACCCCCTGAGCCCCCTGCGATTAAAAAAGCCGCTGAAACCGGGACCCCCGAGTCGGATGCGGATTCAGAACTTAAAAACACAACCCAGCCTCAAACGCAAAACGCTCAAACAGATCGCTTGCCAGCCATTCCACAATTCAAAGACTTTGCCGCAGGCCCACCGAGAAAACAGGCTTTCTTTGACTTTATGGCGCCACTGATTAAACGTGCCAATGCCGCTATTCTAGAGGATCGGGAAAGGTTAAAAGGACTGATCAGTTCCCAATCAATAGAGAAAAATGACCAGGCCTGGTTAAAAAAACAAGCCGAACGCTATGGCGTAGATAACTTTAACCCCAGCAACCAAGCCGATTTAAACGCTTTATTAACGAGAATAGATGCCATTCCAGCGGCTTTAGCCCTGGCACAAGGTGCCAATGAAAGCGCGTGGGGAACCTCTCGTTTCGCCCGCCAAGCCAACAACTATTTTGGACAATGGTGCTTTAGCAAAGGCTGTGGTCTCGTCCCCAAACGTCGCAATGATGGTGCTTCTCATGAAGTTCGCGCTTTTGACCACCCTTACCAATCGATTATCAGCTATATCCACAATTTAAATAGCCACCGCACCTATGAAAAGTTACGCCAGATTCGAGCCCAAACTCGTCAAAAAGGTCAAACGCCCACAGGATTGGAAATGGCCGAAGGCCTCGTCAACTATTCTGAACGCAAACACGAATATGTCAAAGAGCTCCAAAGCATGATCCGCTATAATAAGCTCACTCAATACAACTAAAAAGGACGTCACCATGCCATTACTCGACAGCTTTACCGTTGACCATAAAATTATGAAAGCCCCTGCTGTGCGCGTTGCAAAGACCATGACCACGCCTGGCGGCGACACCATTACCGTTTTTGATTTACGCTTTAACAAACCCAATGAATCCATGATGGGCGAAAAAGGCATTCACACCTTAGAACATTTATTTGCCGGTTTTATCCGCAACCACCTCAATGGTAATGATGTAGAGATTATTGATGTCTCGCCAATGGGCTGCCGCACCGGATTTTATATGAGCTTAATCGGCACACCTGATGAACAACGCGTTGCCGATGCTTGGTTAAAAGCCATGCAAGACGTACTTGAAGTTGAGAAGATGAATGACATTCCAGAACTCAATGAATATCAATGTGGCACCTATAAAATGCATTCTTTAGAAGAAGCCAAATCCATTGCCCAAAATATCATTGATCACGGCATTGGCGTCAACAAAAATGCCGATATTGCTTTAGATGAAGCGACGCTGAAGTCACTTGGTAATGAGGTATAAACCGGATGAAAGTGGCTATTATTGGCGCCATGGAGGAAGAAGTCTCTCTTTTGCGGGATCAAATTTCCGATCTCACCATCGAAACCCATGGTGGGTTCGAATATTATCTTGGCCAAATTAACGAAACAGATGTGGTGCTACTCAGATCGGGCATTGGTAAGGTGAATGCGGCAATTAGTACCGCTTTGCTCATCAAGCTCTATGAACCGGATTATGTCATTAACACCGGATCAGCCGGCGGTTTTCATACCGACCTTGAGGTAGGGGATATTGTCATTAGCTCTTCTGTCTGCCACCACGATGTCGATGTCATGGCATTTGGTTACGAGCGGGGGCAAGTTCCCGGACACCCTGCTTGCTATCTTCCTGACTCAACCTTAATTGCTGCGGCCAAAGCCAGTATTGATGCGCTCAATGAAGTCACTCACATGCATGGTTTGATTGCAACCGGGGATCGCTTTATGCATCAACCAGAAGATGTTGAAACCACTCGCGGCTATTTTCCTGACATGATTGCCTGTGAAATGGAAGCGGCCGCTGTGGCTCAAACTTGCCATGTATTTGAAACGCCTTTTGTGATTATCCGATCCTTATCGGATATTGCCGGCAAAGAAAATGCCGTGACGTTTGAGCAGTACCTTGAACAAGCGGCAACCCACTCGGCCAAGGTAATTTTAGAAATGTTAAAACACTTATCTCGCTCTGAAAAATCCGCTTAAATCAGCAAAGCATACAACGCCTCCATAATCTCGGCGAGGCGTTTTCTTTACGAATCAGTTTCGCTTAGGGTTCAAAATCAGCGCAGGACATTGACTGAGCCCAATAAGCACCCTGACCTAACTGACAACCCCATTCCGAGAGACGATTGGCATCGTCTTCAGACGTTACATTCGTCGCAATCAAACAAACATCCAAGCTTTTACCCATTTGGATCATTGCTTGAACCCACTTCCGACCGGAATCGGTTTGCATTGCCTGATGGAGCCAACCTTCATCGAACTTAAATTCTTGTACTGAAAGATTGGCTAAATCCGTTAAATCCAATGGTGTTGCCCCAATTCCCGTTAAGGTGATTTGCCCCCCTTGCTCCGATAGCTCTGCTAAACGCTCTACCAAACCATCAACGGTTGATAACTGCTGTAGCGAAAAGACGAACTGGCATTGGTTCGCCATTAAATTGGATTGCTGTAACTTTTGCATCAAAATGGAAACAAGATCCGGTTTCGCTGCCAAAGCATCTAGAATCGGAACCGTCACCACAAATTCCGCTTGTTGCTGCGTCCATTTTTTAGCGAAAAAACAGCCCGAATCTAACAACCAGGTTGCCATCGACAAGCCTTTGCCACTTTGTGCCAACAACGGCATCCACTGGCTCATCGGTTGTTTATCATGCTCACTGACAATCCAAAAAGGTTTAATCATGCCACCAACTACACGGCGTTGCTTTAG
>CBFHUY010000135.1:0-4969 GCA_965658885.1 Hydrogenovibrio sp. | reverse complement strand
TTTATTTCCAGACTGCTTATAGATTTCACGTGACTCACCACTCAGCATGGATTCGTTGACATTACCCGCTCCTTTCACAATGGTGCCATCGACTGGGAACTGATCACCGGGTTTTACGAATACAACCTGACCCGGCTGTAATTTACGAACTGGTACGATCTCGATCCCCTCAGCCGTTTCCAATCGAGCCACTTTGGGTTGAAGATCCATCAACCGTCGCGAAGAATCAATGGCCTTATTCTTGGAAATCGTTTCGAGGTAACGCCCGATAAGGAGCAAGAACATGAAATCGATCATGGTGTCATAATAAGCATTGCCCGAATGAGTCGGATCAACCGTGACCCAGATACTATAGAAATAGGTGACCAATAATCCCAGTGATATGGAGACATCCATGCCGACCGTTCTGGATTTCAAGGAGGTATAAGCCCCTTGTAAAAACGGCTTTCCTGAATAAACTAATGCCATAGTGGCAATAATAAATTCAATCCAATGGAAGTATTGTCTAAAACTGGAATCTTGATCAGCGCCTGTATAGAGCGCTATCGAGAACCACATGACATTCATCATGGCGAAACCGGCAAATCCTAACCGATATAACAGGTCACGATTGGCTTTTCTAAATGCTTCATCACTGACCGATGCATCATAAGGAGTCGCATCATAACCAATGCGATTGAGGGATTTAATAATATCTGAGAGCTTTGTTTGCTGGTTATCCCATCGAACCTTAATTTGTTTATTAGTGAAGTTGACTTTCGCCAGTTTAATGCCATCCACTTTCGCCAGGGTATGCTCAATCAACCAAATACAAGCTGCACAGTGAATGGCTTCGGAAACCAATGTAATTTCACGCTGTTGGGTCAAGCCCTCAACATACTGAGATTGCACCTCATCATAATCAAAGAACTCAATATCTTGGGTCGGCGGTGGTGGCGGTGAGAGTAATTCGCCTTCTGGCGTTCGCCGATAGAAACTCTCCATTCCCGCTTCATGGATGGCATCACAAACCCCCGCGCACCCATGACAGCAGAAATTTCGAGACGTATTTTGAATGGTAAATTGAACCGTTTCACCCGACGGAATAGGTTGTCCACAGTGGTAACACGACTCAGCCATATAAATCTTAGGATGCCTCTTGAACCATAATAGATCGACCTAGGTTAAAGACCTCTTCACCCTTAGTCACTTCCATGACCAAGTCATACTTTCCTTTGATCGGTAAATTTAAAACACCCTGGTAAATACCCTTTTCACCTGTCGACTGTAATGGTAGCTCACCATCATACTTAATGTTGGAAGGTCGATAGTAATATAGTACGGCTGAATCAACGTCAAACAATTGTCCAGACTCATCCACCATTTTTAAAGTCACGACCTGATCCTTTCCGGCAACTGGAATCGGTAGATCAATCTGCATCTCCCAACCTAATGACTCCATGTGCTTACGGCGCTCAAGAATGGAACTCATATTCTTCCCTTTTTCATAAAAATCAGGGACTGTTAAGCCGGGGGCAGTGACAATGGCCATGCTAACCATAAAAAAATTAACGCTCAATACAATGATCATAATGGCGAACCAAAAGATAACAAATGGGTTTTTCCAAACCACACTCCAATCTTTCTTTTTCAAACTCGGTGACGCTTGCAAATTAGAATTTTCCAACGGTCTCTCTCCAAAAAAAAAGGCTCAACAGAGCCTAATATTATACCCGAAACATTTCGATAACTTTATAGCCTTATCGAATTCTTGGTCCGATAAACATACTGTTATAGGTTTCTTTAACTTCTGGGTTATTGATATCCTGGACATCAATTTGAACATCAGTATTTTGTTCAGTTAATGTCTCTTTAGGGATACGAACCAATAATGTCGCTGTGCCAACATTACCTGGGTCAACATGAACCACCTTATCGACAATAAACACTAAACCTTCAGGGCCGCTGACTTTGATTTCTGCATCGAGTTGTTTGTCAGATTTATTAACGACCTTAACATAGTATTTATTCTGAATCGAACCATCACTCATTGCCACAAACAATGGCGCTCTTTCATGAAGCACTTTGACATCCAATGGCGACATGGTTGAAATACCATAGACAATTGCTGCTAATGCGAAAGCCATAATACTGCTATATGTAATAACCCTAGGACGCTTATAAAAAGGAACAAATGGCTTACCAGCGAATTCTGCTAAAGACGCATATCGAATAAGTCCTTTTGGCTTTTTAACCTTTTCCATAATCGAATCACAAGCATCAATACAAAGCCCACAAGTAATACAACCAAACTGCTGACCCTTACGAATATCAACGCCGGTCGGACAAACTGCAACACATAAATTACAATCGATACAGTCGCCAAGCTCAGGTGCCTCTTCACCTTCTTTAACGCGCTTCATACGACCACGAGGTTCACCACGATCATAATCATAAGTCGGCACGACTGACTCCGTATCAATCATGGCACCTTGAATACGTGCATAAGGACAAAAACCAATACAGGTTTGTTCACGTAAAAATCCGGCAAAGAATACTGTTGCGCCTGCTAGTGATAAAATAATGGTGGTCTCAGTGGACGTCCAGTCCAATGTAAATAATCTCGCCCAAAGGTCTAACGCTGGATCAAAGTAAGCAACAAAGGTAAAGCCCGTTAAAAACCCGATTAACCCCCATGCAATCCACTTTGGTAATTTAATACGAAATTTCTTAAAACTAATGGGTTCTTTATCAAGCTTCATTCGCTTATTAGGTAAACCTTCAACTTTTTCCTCGATCCACGTGAATACATCCATCCAAACGGTCTGAAAACAGCCATACCCACACCACATACGCCCTGCTATCGCGGTAGTTGCGGCCAGAAGAAGCGCATAGAACAATAAGATCATCGCAAGCACCCATACATCTTGTGGAAGTACGGTAATACCAAAAATGTGAAATTGGCGGCCTTCTAGATCAAACCAAATGGCTTGTCGACCATCCCATTGGATATAAGGACCAAAAAAGAAAAATAACCATACCGACGCAGCCCACCACTTCAAGGTACGGAAGGTTCCAGGCATTCTTTTCGCGTGCACTGTTCCTTCGGTATGAACGGTCAAATACTCTACTCCAATATGTTGTAGATTTTTATTTGAAGTATCAAGATCATCTAGCATCGACTTAACGGGGCCAGTTGATGATTTGGACTTTGGGTCTTCGGACATAATAACTTCCTTATGGAAACGTAATAATCGTGGGATTCTAACCAATATAACGGGGTTCAATCACAAATTTTATTTATCAGGGCTCATAAACGAAAAAACCCGGTAAAAAACCGGGTTTTTTTGACATGGCAAAGCAATTACTTGTCGTCGCCTTCTAGGCCGTTCATTCCTTTAAAGGCCTTTAAACCGAAGCCAATAATCGTTACTACAGCGAATACTACCGTTAGGATAACGCCATAAAACACCCAATCATTATTTAATTCATTCATTTTTGAACTCCTTAACTTAAAAATTCAGTTAGGGCTGGCTGTACACCAGCCTAACATAAATGTTATTGACCACCACCAAGAGAGTGAACATAAACCGCTAGGCGTTTAATGTTAACATCGGCATCAGGTAAACGATCTTTAAAGGATGGCATAACAGCTTCACGAGTATTCTCAGTCAACTCACCATTTTTCTTAACATTGACACCATAGGTGATTGTTTTGATAACTTCATCACGTTCACCACTGAAACGCCAGATGCTATCTGTTAAGTTTGCAGCCCCAGTTAACGCTAAAGGCTTACCTTTAGGACCATGACAAGCAACACACATACCTTTTGCAAAAACGCCTTTACCCGCCGCAACAGAAGCATCTTCTCCACGACCTTGGCTCAAAGCAATAACATAGTCCGTAACTTGCTCAATTTCTTGATCCGTTAAGTTCCCCATCATACCGCGTGCAGGCATATTACCTTGGCGCCCGTTTGCAATGGTGGTTTTAATGGTTGAAACCTTACCGCCATATAGCCAATCATCATCCGCTAGCACAGGGAAGTTTGGATTTCCTTGACCACCCGAACCATGACAAGCTGCGCAGTAATCACCAAATAATACTTTAGAGGTTTTAACCGCATACGTTTTTAGTTCATCGTTCTGAAGAATTTCTTCAACAGATAATGCCGCTAACTGCTCTTCCTGACCAGCAAATTTCTTTTCACGCCAATCATTCAGAATTTTATAGTCTTCATGATACTCTTCCATTGCAGTCCAGCCAGCTACACCTTTCGTGTAAGAGCCAGGTAATGGAATCGTTGGATAATATAATGCATAAAAAACAATCATTATAAAACCTGCGTAAAAAGATAGCATCCACCAAAGTGGTGGTGGGTTATCTAATTCACGTAGATCATCATCCCAGATATGCCCAGTATTTCCTTCATCAGGCCAAGGGTTGTTATGTGCCATAGGTTATTCTCCTCAGAATAAATTATCTTTCGTATTCATTCAAATCGTCATTAATGCCATCAAATTCGGAAATAAACCTAATTCTTTTAGCAAACTAATTTCGTCGAAATGAACAATTATTCATCATCTAGTATTTTGTATTTTTGTTTCTCAAGTTGCTTTTTCTTGCTTGGGCGCAAGGCCCAAACAAACGCAACCAGCATTCCAATAAATACAGTTACAGTAATCGTCAGACCAATCCAGTCTGACGTGGTCATTGCTGACCAGTCAGTTGTGAAATAGTTTTCTACCTTACTCACGATAAACTTTACTGTCGTCAAGCGTTACCATTGTGCCTAGCACCTGAAGATAAGCAACAATTGCATCCATTTCGGTGTGACCCTCAATAGCGGCATCTGCATTCGCAATTTCTTCATCTGTGTAAGGAACACCAAGCTTTCTCATTACAGTCAAACGTTTTGCCATATCACGCTTGGTTCCGAAGAAACTTTCAGTGATCGAGTTTTCCGCTAACCATGGATAAGCTGGCATA
>CBFHUY010000134.1:0-5060 GCA_965658885.1 Hydrogenovibrio sp. | reverse complement strand
CAGCCAACAGGGCATTTTTTTGAGCTTGCTCCTTGAGCGTTTTAACCAATTGGTGAGACATGTCATTAAAAACACGACCCAACTGCGCAAATTCATTTTTTCCTTTAATGGCGACTTGGTAACGTTTAGAAACCGCCAATTGATCCGGTTTTAAGGTTTTATACGTTGAAAACCGTTTCATACCCGCCATCAGTGCTTCAATCGGTTCATAAAGATAGCCATAAAACAACAAAGACAAGATACTGACAAAAATCAACGTTAATACAATCATAATAACGAATAGCACATTCTGCTGATCCAAGGTTTTATACACTTGATCCAGTGGCTTTTGATACACCATACCCCAACCAAAATCGGGTAAATACGACCAAGCAGCAAAAACGTCTCCGCCGTCTATTCCAATGGTTTTACCCGCGCCTGACTCGGAATGCATCGCCCACAAAATCGGTTGACTGGTTAAGGTCTGAACAGGCAACTCTGCCATTTGACGCCCACGGGTCATTTTAAGCGACGCTAAGATATCAACATACATCCGTCCATGCGCTGCGCCGACCCAAAATTTCCCCGGCGCAACGCCCGAAGAATTCTGTTCAAAAATCGTTTCCAAATCGCCCGTTTCAAGCTGTCCGGCAAAGTAGCCAATTAACCGACCTTGATGAATCATCGGCATCACTAAGAAGAATCCTAAACGATCCGACGGCGGATAATAGTCGATGTTTGAAATCTGAATGTCGAGTAAATAGCGTGCCATCTTCCAAGCTTTTCCTAAAGGGGAATCTCGCAATGGAAGCTGTGTTAAATCCTCGCCTAAATCGGTTTCCTTCTCCAAGGTATAAAAAATTTGGCCAGAAGGTGAAATAAAAAACAAATCATAAAACCCGCTCGATTCTTCTAAAAATTTAAGATATTTTTGTTGCCTTAAATCTAATTGCGTCGTGACTTGCTGATAGCTGGACGTTTGTTGCCAAATCGCCAAAGATTCTGAGAAGGCCGTCTTCAAAGTTGGGTTTTGAGCATGCGCCACCATTGCCCCTTTCTTAACTTGTAACCACTGTTCTAAGCGTTCCATACGATATTGCAATTCCATCCTGAATTGCGACTTGGTTTCTGCTTCGAGAATGGATTCGTTTTGTAGATGGCTGAGCCATAACACTAATAACAATGGCACCACGGCCACCACCACAAACCAAGCACCCAAAGGCAATACCATATGACGTTGAAAAAGCTGGAATACATAGCGGATGCCTTTTATAGGTTTATCCACCAACCAATAAAAGCCGCTACTCATTTTGCCCTCGGTTGTCATCTGCCACTTTCATCAGCTTAAAATACGGCTTGGGTTGAATCAATCCACTTTGCCATACCACAGTGGAATGACCCGTCTGATCATATTGCGCAATAAAATCAGGCTTCCAAGTGTGATGATTTTTGCTATCCACAAAAACCTTGCCGGCTGGGCCAAAGTACCCTACTTTAGCAACCTGTTTCAGCATTTTTTCTGGGTCAACTGATTGAGCTCTTTCAACCGCCATTTTCCACAAATAGACATTGTTATACGCATTCACCATTGGCGAGTTGACGGTTTGATCACGACCATAGCGTGCCTGATAACGCGCAATAAACGCCTTATTTTCGGGCAACTCAATAGACGGGTGATAGCCCCAACTACTATAATGCCCAGCAAAAGAAACCCCTTGTTCTTGCCAATAATATTGCATTTCTAAGTCCGATAAGCTAAAGGACATAACAGGAATAAAATTGTCAGCGTCAACGGATTGCAATGCATTCAATGCGGCAAAAAATCGGGCATTACTCTGACCATTCAAGGTATTAACGATCACATCAGGTTTCATTGCCAGCAAAGGAGCTATATCTGGCGATTGATGATAGTTCAACGGATAATAGACCTCCGCTAACACCGTCATGCCTAGCAACTGAGCCTGAGCGCGAATTAATTGATTAACCGAACGCGGATATTGATAATCTGATCCAATCAAAATCACTCTTTGCCCAATATGCTGATGAATCCAACTCAGTGCAGGAATCACTTGCTGATTAGGAACTTCAGCTGAATAAATAATATTGGGTGAGCTTTCATTACCTTCATATTGGACAGGATAGAATAAAGCGTGATGATTTTGTTCGATGACAGGGCGAACGGCTTGGCGAGAAGAAGAGGTCCAACAGCCAAACAGGGCGGACACGGCGTGTTGTTGAATTAGGGATTCTGCTTGATGAGCGAACCGTTGCGGTTCAGAGGCACCATCCAGCACGATGGCTTCGATTGGGCGATTTAACACGCCCCCTTTGGCATTGATTTCATCAATCGCCATTAAAGTTGCATTGATAACAGGACGCTCGCTCACTGCCATGGGGCCGGTCTGACTATGCAAAACCCCTACTTTTATTGGAGGATTTTGCGTAACTAACACGGCGACCCACATCACTAACAAAAGCAATCCAAACCAAAAAACTTTTTGGCCGTGCATCAACACTACTTTTAACATAACTCACCTTCAAATTGATGGTAGTTATGAGGCCTAACTTAGGTCTCTACAAATTTCGAGCCTTTAAAAATGCCAATTCTGACAAGTTAGTCCATTGACTGACCTGTGCTTTAAACGCTCGCTGAGAAGCCCACACTTTGGTTGCTAATGGATCCTTGGCCGCTTCTTCTTCAACGACTTCTTCAGAAAGATCTTTTAGCTTTTTCAACACTATATCAGGGAAATGACGCAATTGCACCTGATGTTTTTCCACTAAGGTTTGTAATGCCTGCTGGTTTTTAGCCGTATATTCAGACAACATCTCTAAATTAGCCACTTTCATCGCATTACGCACAATGCTTTGCAAATCAGCTGGCAACGCATTAAATGCTTTTTCATTAATCATACATTCCATGGTGGTACCGGGTTCATGCCACCCTGGTGTATAGTAATATTTTGCCACCTTATGAAACCCAAAAGCCAAATCATTATAAGGCCCAACCCATTCAGTGGCATCCAAGGCACCTGATTGCATGGAGGGGAAAAGCTCACCGCCCGGCAAGGTCACCGGTACGCCACCAGCGCGTTTCAAAACTTCACCACCAAGACCTGGAATTCGCATCTTTAGACCTTTTATATCGGCCAAGCTATTAATTTCTTTATTAAACCAACCGCCCATCTGCGTCCCAGAATTTCCGACTGGATTTGGAATCAACCCAAAGGGTTTATAGGCCTCTTCCCAAAGCGCCATACCCCCGCCCGAATAGAGCCAACCGTTCATCTCATCCGGTGTCAACCCAAACGGAACAGATGAGAAAAATACCGCTGATGGAATTTTACCTTTCCAGTAATAGGCACCGGCATGACCCAGCTGTGCATTGCCGCGTGACACGGCATCAAACACTTCAAAAGCACCAACTAACTCACCCGCACCAAACACCTTGACTTCAATACGGCCACCTGATAGCTCATTAATCAATTCGGCGACACGATTCGCGCCCGTTCCAAGACCTGGGAAGTTTTTAGGCCAGGTCGTCACCATCTTCCAATGTATCGTTTCAACTGGCTTTGAAGCATTTTCTTCGGTTGCTTTGGGTTCTGATTCTTTTTGACCGCAGGCGGTCATCGCTGTGGCTGCCGTGGCGCCGGCAACGGCACCGATAAACTCTCTTCTTTTCATTCTATCCTTCAATCCTTCAAAATGGTTTCGTACGGTTACAGCAGTTCAGTCTTTGAACTTTGCTCATATAAATTGGTATAAAAGGCATGAAATCGCTGTTTTTCGGGTTCAAGCATGTGATCAATTTCGATGCCATATAACAACAAATCCCCATCTTCCTCAAGCCGGGCAACCCGTAAACGGGTAAAATAAAACGTCTGTCCCTCAATTTGTATAGAACAATCTTTTAATTTTTGACCACTGCGAAAGTAAAATAAACCACTCTTGCCTGCGTTCGGGCAATAAACACTGATACCCACTTCAGAAATATCTCGTCCTTTAAGGACATCACCATTAAGATGAAAACTAAATGGGCGTTTCAATCTGGCCGATTTTCGTCTGTCTCGTTGATCTGGCAAGTAAACCATACCTTTCACTCTCAAAATAATTCTTTTAGAAATTCTATTACAAAATACGCATTGAATGTTAAAAAACCAACCATGCCTTGAAAAAAGGGGATTTGTCCCCATTAAAGCCAACATTAAAGCATTCGCAAAAGGGCGCAATCATGGAATACAAAGATTACTACGAAATTTTAGGCATTGACCGTTCAGCTTCGGAAGCTGACATCAAAAAGGCCTATCGAAAATTAGCTGGCAAATATCATCCCGACAAACCCTCCGGTGATGAAACCAAATTTAAAGAAATCAGCGAAGCCTATGAGGTGCTGGGCGATAAAGAAAAACGTCAACTGTTTGACCAACTAGGTCCCAACTACCACAATGGCCAAAACTTCCAACCACCACCAGGGTTTGATGATATTTTTGGTGGACAAGGCCATGGTGGCTTTGGTGGTGGACAAGCAGGCGACTTTAGCGACTTCTTCTCTTCGCTATTTGGCGGTGGTGGTTTTGGTCAAGCCCAAGGAGGATTTGGTGGATTTCAGCAATCGCAAGCCCAAAAAGGCAACGATCAAATCGTTAAGGTTTTAATTTCGTTAGAAGAAGCGGTGCAAGGTGCCCAAAAATCGCTGACCATTCAAATGCCCAGCACCAATCAATTTGGCCAAATGGCGCACCACCCCAAAAACCTCAAAGTGAAAATCCCTGCTGGCGTCAAACAAGGCTCTCGCATTCGCTTGGCAGGCCAAGGTTCTGCAGGGTTGGGTGGCGGCCCCAATGGCGATTTGTTATTAGAAGTCGATTTACAGAATCATCCACTCTACAAAGTCGATGATGCCGATGTGATTTTAAATCTACCGCTCACACCATGGGAAGCGGCACTTGGCACCAAGGTTGAAATCCCGACGTTAAAAGGCAAAGTGAATATGGCCATTCCAGCCGGCACCCAATCTGGTAGTAAATTACGCATTAAAGGACGCGGGCTGGGCAAAGGCGACAAAGCGGGCGATCAAT
>CBFHUY010000133.1:0-5146 GCA_965658885.1 Hydrogenovibrio sp. | reverse complement strand
TGCTTCGTCACCTTATTCAAGGTGCGGTTGAAATGTTCCCTCATATCCCAGTAGTTATGCACCAAGATCACGGTTCTGATGAAGGTGTTTGTCTACGTGCGATTCAATCTGGATTCACATCTGTGATGATGGATGGCTCTTTAATGTCTGACATGAAAACACCAGCCTCTTATGAATATAACCGTGACATCACGGCAGCGGTTGTGAAAATGGCACATGCTGGTGGGGTTACTGTTGAAGGTGAGCTAGGATGTTTAGGTTCTCTTGAAACCGGGATGATGGGTGAAGAAGATGGTCATGGTTCTGATGAGAAGTTAGATGCTGATGCACTTTTGACTGATCCAGAAGAAGCAGCGCAGTTTGTTAAAGAAACAAATGTTGACTGCTTAGCGGTTGCGGTAGGTACTTCACACGGTGCTTATAAGTTTACGTCTAAACCATCTGACGATGTATTGCGTATTGATCGTATCCGTGAAATTCATGAGCGCATTCCTGATACTCATATCGTTATGCACGGTTCTTCTTCTGTACCAGAAGAGTGGTTGGCAACAATCAATAACTTCGGTGGTGATATGGGTCAAACCTATGGTGTGCCAGTCGATGCCATCGTTGAAGGTATCAAATATGGTGTCCGTAAAGTCAATATCGATACGGATTTACGTATGGCTTCAACGGGTGCGGTACGTCAACACCTAGAAGAAAACAAAGCTAACTTTGATCCTCGTAAATTCTTGAAAGCCGCTGAAGATGCGATGATGGGTATTTGTAAAGCCCGTTTTGAAGCATTTGGTTGTGCTGGCCATGCAGATAAAATCAAGGCATTGGGCCTTGAAGAAATGCAGGCACGTTATGCCAATGGTTCTTTGGACCAAAAAGTAAGATAAGTCACACTTAGCTTTATCGAAAAGCCCGAGCTTTGTCTCGGGTTTTTTTATGCCTAAAGAAACCTATACAGGTTGAAAAGGGACTTGGGAAACTGGGTAAGCGGTTAGATTTTGCAAGTCGTTAAGCGTATTTGGGTCAGCCTGGTCAGATAGGTTATTAACAAAAATATGAAAGAGCTTCAGCCCGGCATTTTCAATGGCGCCAATGGACAGTAAAGCATGATTGAGACAACCGAGCTTATTACCGACCACTAAGATAACGGGAAGTTGTAATGCGATGGCAAGATCAATATTGAGTCCATCAATGGCAAGTGGAGAGTAAATCCCACCAGCCCCCTCCACTAATGCAAAATGGTCATTTGGAACCTGGCAGGCACGAACTAAGTCCTGAATACCAATGCGCTCGGCACCCAGATTGATTGCCTGTTGAATCGCTCTGGCTGGTGATATGGGTGCTTCAAATAAATAGCGACAAATTTCGGATAACGATTCTCGTTTTCCGGTTGCTTGTTGGAGTTGCAAGGCATCATCAGAATACAGCGTATTGTTGTGATCTCGAATGGCACCAGAAGCAATAGGTTTACGGGCAGAAATAACCAGGCCTGGTTGGTTTTGTTGCAAGGCTTGGGCTAACTGACAGCTCACATAGGTTTTGCCGATATCCGTATCGGTACCTGTTATAAAAAAACCACCTGGATGGGTGGTTTTTAGCTGATTGACTAAAGCGGTAAAAGGGGTAGCCGTATTCATGGTTATGGATTGTCCATGAGTCGCGATTGTGCTTCTTGATACTTTTGAAAAGTCATTTCAACCACCTCATCCGGTAATTCAGGACCCGGCGCCGTTTTGTCCCAGTCCAGTGACTCGAGATAATCACGAATATATTGCTTGTCAAAACTGGGTGGATTTTTGCCCACTTGATAGCTACTAACCGGCCAAAACCGTGAGCTGTCTGGTGTTAAAGCCTCATCAATCAGATGAATGGTTCCCTCGTCATCTTCACCAAATTCGAATTTGGTATCGGCAATGATAATCCCTCTGTCGATGGCAAAATCGGCAGCCATTTTATACAGCGCTAAGCTGAAATCGCGAACCTTTTCGGCTCTTTCCTGACCAATGAGCGAAACGACTTCGTCAAAAGAGATGTTCTCATCATGTTCACCGATTTCGGCTTTGGTCGAAGGAGTAAATAACGGCTCCGGTAATTTTTCGGCTTTTTTAAGTCCTTTAGGCAGGCTGATGCCGCACACGGTTTGTTTCTTTTTATATTCCTTCCAACCCGATCCAACCAAATACCCTCGAACAATGGCTTCAACAGGAAGGGGTTTCAATTTTTTAACAATCATGCCGCGCCCATCCAGTTGCGATAACTCTTCGGCTGTTAAGATGTCCGCCAATTTCAGATCAGAGGCCAATTGATTGGGAAGAATCGATTCTGTTTTATGCATCCAGAATTGAGCGGTTTCAGTCAGGATCCGGCCCTTCCCAGAAATCGGCGTCGGTAGCACCACGTCAAAAGCGGAGATTCGATCAGTCGTAACAATCAGCAGATGGTTTTCATCTATATCATAGAGGTCACGAACCTTGCCTTTGTTGATTAAGGGCAGGCTGGTAAGGCTGGATTCATAAAGTGGTTGCATAAATATATCCTAAGACGTTAGTTCTTTAAATTCTCTTCCAATTGTTCTCGATCTCCATAAGGGAGTTTGAGGTGACCGAATCGAATAATAATAATGGTTGCAGCGATTAGAAGCATTGTAAAGCCAATCGAAATAAGTTCCCAGACACCCAACTCTTTCATATCGAGAATTAAGTAACGCGCCAGTGCAATAATGGCAATATAGAGCGGGAAGCGAATAGGCAAGATTCCAGAATCTAAATAAATGGCAACCATCGCCAATACTTCCAAATACAGGAATAAAAGCAACAGGTCTCCAAGAGTAACTGTGCGCTTATCAATCATGGAAATGATTTCTTGAGTACTGGCGAAAACAGTTGCGATGGCGATCATGACTAATCCAATCACTTCGGTAATGCGGATGGCGCGTTTCAGGTTTTTTAGGCCGGGAAAGTGTTGCATTGGGAGTGAATCCTTAGTGATTGACGTTGAGCCCGTGGCTGAAGGTTTAATTTGTTTCCAATTATACAAAGGTCTCTGTTAAAATGCTGTCAATATTTTGAATTGATTTAATGGGGATTTTAAATGTCTAAAAAAGAAAATTGGATTGCACCATCGATATTATCAGCAGATTTTGCTCAATTGGGTAAAGATGTAAAAGATGTCATCGCTGCTGGGGCAGATGTTGTGCATTTTGATGTGATGGATAATCACTATGTTCCGAACTTAACTATCGGGCCTTTGGTGTGTGAGTCGTTAAAAAACTTTATGGATAAAGAGGGTGTGAAAGCCCCGATTGACGTTCACTTGATGGTCAAGCCTGTTGATCGTATTATTCCTGATTTCGCTTCGGCTGGTGCGGACTATATTACGTTCCATCCTGAAGCGTCTGAACATGTTGATCGTTCTTTGCAGCTAATTCAGGCTGAAGGCTGTAAGGCTGGCTTGGTGTTTAACCCAGCTACGTCTTTAAGCTATCTTGAGCATGTGATGGATAAGATCGATATGATTCTCATCATGTCGGTTAACCCTGGATTTGGTGGTCAAGCCTTTATTCCGCAAGCGCTCGAAAAACTCAAAACGGTTAGACAAATGATTGATGCGTCTGGACGTGATATCCGTTTGGAAATTGACGGCGGTGTTAAGGTTGAAAATATTGCCGAAGTGGCGGCTGCAGGTTGTGATACCTTCGTTTCTGGTTCAGGTATCTTTGGCAAAGCCAATGCCTCAGATGCTAACCGCTATGATACGGTTATTCAACAGATGCGGGAAGAGCTGGCTAAGGCTTAAGCCAACCCTGACATTGTCGTCGCGACGCGATAAACGCCAGTCAAAGCTGGCGTTTTGCGTTCAAGTGTCCTTGATATGGCTCACCAGCCGAATAAAATGGAAAATGATCATGACTCAACAAAAAATTCATCCCGGGTTTGTGTTAATCGATTTAGATGGTACTTTGATTGACAGTGTGCCAGACCTAGCTTATTGCGTAGATGAAATGATGAAGCAATTAGAGATGCCGGTGCGCGGTGAAGCTGCCGTTAGAAACTGGGTGGGCAATGGCGTACAACGGTTGACCGAAAGAGCGCTTATCAACTCGGTGGAGGGTATGCCTGATCCGCAATTGATGGAAAAAGCCTATCCCATTTTTCTCGATTTATATAAAGACAATACCTCTCAAAGAAGTCGTGTTTACGATGGCGTGGTTGAAGGGATTGAATGGATGAAAGCACAAGGGTATCGCGTTGCCTGTGTTACCAATAAAGCAGAAGCCTTTACCGTTCCGTTATTAAAAGATAAGGGCTTGTATGACTATTTCGAAGTGGTTGTGTCAGGTGATACCTGTGCTGAGAAAAAGCCCCATCCAATGCCGTTATTATTTGCAGCTGAACAATTAGGCGTTTCACCAGAGAATGCCCTAATGATCGGCGATTCTCGTTCAGATGTAAAAGCGGCGAGAGCAGCAAGCTTTCATATTTTTTGTATGACGTACGGCTATAATCATGGCGAAGACATTCGGGACTATGAGCCAGATGCGGTCATGGATTCCTTTATGGAATTGCCTAACTATTTAGTGGCGAAATCCTAAACCGCCAATCCCTCGAGTGAAAGGAGAATCACTAGAATGATATCGTTTCTTAGAGCCTTAATAACGGTGCTGACGCGACCGTTTTGGTGTTCATTCTCCGGTGTTTATCAATTCCTACGACTCAAGCGCTATCTCTACAGTGAATCTAAGCGCACGCCAAAAACGAGGCGCTTATGAATCAGCAACAGTTTACGCAACTCCATCAGCAAGGCTATCAAACAGCCCCCGTTATGAGAACCATCTTGTCAGATTATGATACGCCCTTGAGTGTGTATCATAAGGTCGCAAATCAGCCGAACAGTTATCTGTTTGAGTCGGTACAGGGCGGAGATAAATGGGGACGTTATTCCATTATCGGACTGCCTTGTGAAAAGCGGTTAGAAATTATTGGACATCAGGTTTCTCTGTTTGATGGCGATCAATTACTCGAGCAGCAAATGGCCGATGATCCTTTGGCTTGGATTGCTGCTTTTCAAGCGCGGTTTAACGTTTTTCAGCAACCCGGCTTGCCTGCATTTACAGGCGGGTTAGTGGGCTATTTTGGTTATGATACCATTC
>CBFHUY010000132.1:0-5149 GCA_965658885.1 Hydrogenovibrio sp. | reverse complement strand
CAGCTCCCCTTAATCAGTGACTATTTACAATGTATCGAAGCATTTAACCCAACCTCAACGCTCAGTCATTACCCTGGCTCGCCTTGGTTTGCACAACAAATACTAAGGCAACAAGATCGATTGGCACTTTACGAGCTTCATCCAAAAGAGTACCAATTGCTGAAACACAACATGGGAACCGATGCTCGAATTAAAACGTTCCAAGAAAATGGTTTTCAAGCGTGTCTAAGTCAGTTACCTCCAAGAGAGAAACGCGGCTATATCTTAATGGACCCACCCTATGAGGTAAAACAAGATTATCAAACAGTCGTAAAGGCCATTAAAAAAGCGCACCGTAAATTCGCTCAAGGAACTTATGCGCTGTGGTATCCCGTCGTTGACCGCTTCCGCATTGATCAACTTGAAAAGGCCTTTATTGAGAGTGGCATCAACAATATTCAGTTATTTGAATTAGGAATTGATAAGGATAGCGCCAAAGGCATGACCGCCAGCGGCATGATTATTATTAATCCTCCCTGGACGCTATTCAAGACCATGCAAGCAGACTTACCCAGCTTGACACAACAACTTGCACCGTCAAAAGGACATTACCGCATTGAACAACTGATTGCGGAATAAACAAAAAAGACAGTCCGTTTATTTTTTTAAGTATTCATTGGCGATTTCAAGGGCTTCAATTGCATCTAAACCTTGATGCATAAAATCATAGGCAACCTGTTGTTTTTCGGTTAAAAAACGCGTCTCAAAATCAGCAATCAAAGTGCGCCAAGCCAGCTTATCCTCTGTATTTTCTGGGGTATGTGCCAACAACTTAGCCAAAGTCGCAAAAGCGACTGTGCTGTCATTCATTTGCTGCAAATAGAGTCTAAAATCTGAAAACTCTTCTTTTAGCTCTTTCAGCTTTGCCTCAGCATCTAACGGACAGTCAAATAAACTGTCAACCGCATTCAGAAATCGCATTACTTCTTTTTGATTGTTTTCAGATTGGGTCACCGCAAGGTTTAAAGCCATACTGGCTTCCTGAAAATCCGCCTCGTCCTTAGATAAAGCCGACCCATCTTCTAAAAAATTGAATTCGGATAACTTAGAAGCCTCCATTGACACCAGTGCGGTATCAGCATCGGTCATGACCAACCGATGGTGAGCTAATAATTGACCGCTGGTCACTTGTGCGATATGACAACCACACAAATATTGCCCCGATTCATCTGGACGCAGGTGTATCACCTCAACGCCCTCAAGACAATAAACTTCATCAGACTGCTCATTTCTCACTCTCAGGCTTAACTGCTGATGTGGTAAAAACAAATCCGGATCTTCAACCAGAAACCCTAAGCCTGTTAAATTGACATCGGCACCAACAAACGCCGCAGAAAACGTTTCATCTTCATGGTTAGTCACATAAAACGGCCGCTCAAATCGCACGGACTGTCTCTGCTCTAAATCCATTTGAATCATGATCCTCTCCTCACTTGCAACTGAACAACCAAAGCTTATTTAAAGCCAAGTGCATCGCTTTCGGCTTTCGGAATCCAACCCAAACGACTTCTCACTTTTAACGATTGGATATTCCGTACAATCGGCATTACCGTCAGCAAGCCCCACAGTTGTTGATACCAGTGCCAACCAATACTTGATGGCTGTTTGGACCACCAAAGGTTATTGACACCAAAATGTTTGGTTTTAAAAACGAGGTGAATCACCAATCGCCAATATTTAATCGCATATTGAACTGTCATTTTATTCACGCTACACCCCTTACTTTAAATGACCATATTTTTGCAGGAAATCTTCCAACATCTGCTGATTAACCCCCCCAGTTCTCGCAGCAATCACTTCTCCAGAGGGAGAAACCATATAAGTAGTCGGTAAGCCTCGCAAAGGACCAAACGGCGTCGTTTTATTATCAATAACCCCTGTCGGCCGAACCACGGGGAACTTAATCATCTGTTCCTCTAAAAAAGCTTGTACTTTTTTTACAGAAACCTGTTCATAATTAACCCCCAATACAATGGCATCTTTATTTTTGTGTGCTTCATGAAAGAAGCTGAGTTCTGGCATTTCAACCAAGCAAGGAGGACACCAAGTCGCCCAATAATTAACCACCACCCATTTGCCTTGGTAATCAGATAATTGAACTGTTTTGCCGTCCAAGGTTTTAAATTCAATCTCCTCTGCAGCCTGTGAAGGGGAAACAAAGCTAACAAACAGGGAAGCTAAAATCCAAAACACCCCCAAATAAACCCTATTTTTCACCATTTCATTTTTTCCTATCTATTTAAGCGACTCTTAAAATATGTTTTACAAAAGGCAAGGTCATGCGCCGTTTCTCAACAAAAGAGGCTTGCTCTAACAACTTTAAAACCGACAACAATTCTTGCAGATCATTTGAAAACTGCTTTACCAAATAATTTCCCACTTCTATGGGCAATTCAAACCCGAGCTTTTGAGCATGGCGCTGTAACGCCAAGACGATATCTTGTTTTCGGGTGAGCGGTTTTAACGCTATCGGCATCACCGACATCAGTGCTTGCAACCACTCAGTCGTTTCAATCGACCAAGACGTTATATCATCACGTCCCGACATCACCACTTGATGTCCCAAAGCCTTAGAACGCATAATCAGGTTAGCCAGTGCCAGCTCCCAATCCTTATCACCCATCACATGATCGACATCATCTAAACAAACCAAAGGGGTTTGCTCAAGCCCATGTAATACATCTGCAATTAATGGCAGACTTGAATCTGCCAAAGGCAAATAAACGCTGGCACGATTTTTTTCGGTTACAAACCGGCAAGCGGCCTGCAATAAGTGGGTTTTTCCTGTGCCAGCCTCACCAAACACATAAAAAGACTCATCACTCTGCCGGTCTGACAAACTCTGTTGAAACTGTGCTAACTTAAACGCAACGCCTTCTTCTTCAGCGATATAGGTATCAAAACAGACCTCTTCTCTCAAGCCAATTTTTAACGGTAATTGCACAAACATATTAGAGGCCTTACTCAGAAGCGGGTGACTGCGATTGCCATTGGAAATCCACTCGTCCAATTAACGCATTATCATCCACTAATTTTAAAAAGGATAAGGCTTGTAAACGTTCTAATAACTGGGTATAGCTCCCCTGGTATTCAACTTCGAATACAACGGTTGCCTCTTTCAACGAGACTAACTTAACCTGATGGACCATTGGCTTAATTTTTTTCAAGTAACTTTCTAATTGGCTAACTTGAGCAGCTGAATCAATATCGTCAAATCGCAAAGTCACCACGCCCAGAAAATCAGCTTGTTGACGATAACTCGCAGAGTAGGCCTGAATCAATGTTAAAAAGATTTGATCATAAAAAGCATCCACCGAAGCAAAATCCATATCCTTCACAAGTGGAATGACACTCTCCCCACTGCGGCTAAATACTTGCCACTTGTAATGTTGACGACCATTAATCAAAGACTCTATCTGAAAACTTAGCAGATAATCTGCCGAACTACTCTGCAGACGGTCAGCAACGGCCTGACTATGGCTTTGCCCCTCTGGATAAACCCAAATCTGTCCATCACTATCTAGCTCAATGGGTAAACCCAACTGCTCCGCACTATGCCGAAAATCCATATCCGCGGCATACTCCATATTTTGAGAAGTTAACTTCACCAAAGTTCCCGCCATCATTCGAGACCCCATTACCAAGGTTGTTGGGCGGTTGCGATAAGGCCAACTGACCCAACCTTGTTTTTGAAAAGTTTTATAAAGGCGCCCCTTATCAAACTGAAAAACCAAGTAGCTTCCGACTTTGACCCCCTCCACTTCATAGGGTTCATAACGATAACTTTTTAGCCAGACTTTAGGTTGATTAAGCAGATCAGCCACTTCTGCTTGATTCAAGATATCTTCACTGCCCGTCAAACGGATTAATACGCGACGCATGGCATTCTGCAAAACACGATCAAAAGCACTTTCTGACCGCACTCGCTCACCGTCCTCTTGCAATACTTTTATTTCAAATAAGTCAGGTACCTTAACTTCCAATGACGCAGGTTCTGCGTAGGCGCTTCCAGTCAGCCACACGCTAATAACGATAAAAAAACCACGCAAGAGAAAACTTCTCATAATCACTCCACTATTTTTAGTTACAATATGTTATCCGATTTTGCCGACAATCTCAGGTTAATTCCGATGGACACAACGATTAACGCCTGTTTGAGTGATCCATATCTTGTTGGCGCTATTTTCAAGACGAGACGCGACAAGCAGTGTTAAATTTCTGCTCAAACCGTCTCTTAAAAAAGTTACGACACAATCATATGACTAAAAAAACCCCTTCTATTAGCTACAAAGATGCCGGCGTTGATATTGATGCAGGCAATGCACTTGTTGAAGCCATAAAACCTATCGCAAAAGCCACTGCTCGCCCTGAAGTTTCAACTTCATTGGGGGGATTTGGTGCCTTATTTGAATTACCAATGGGAAAATACAAAAACCCACTTTTGGTTTCTGGAACCGATGGCGTTGGCACCAAACTCCGGTTAGCAATTGAAAGCGGCAAACATGATCAAGTCGGTATAGACCTTGTTGCAATGTGCGTTAATGACCTTATTGTTCAAGGTGCTGAACCGCTATTTTTCCTTGACTACTATGCAACTGGAAAGCTCGACATCTACACTGCGCGCGATGTGGTCAAAGGAATTGGCGAAGGGTGTCAGCAGTCCGGTTGTGCTCTAATTGGCGGTGAAACGGCTGAAATGCCTGGCATGTACCCTGATGGCGATTACGATCTAGCTGGGTTTTGCGTCGGCATAGTTGAAAAGGCCGACCTAATTGATGGTCAAAAAGTGAAGGCAGGAGACGTGTTATTGGGTCTCGCCTCATCAGGCCCCCACTCCAATGGATACTCTCTCATTCGAAAAATTATTGAAGTGAATGGAACTCAGCTACATCAAGACTGTGATGGTCAACCTTTGATTGATGCACTGATGGCACCCACTAAAATTTATGTCAAATCCATCTTAGAACTGATGAAGCAAGTTGAAATCCATGCCGTATCTCACATTACGGGTGGTGGACTATTAGAAAACTTACCGAGAGTCATGCCCGAATATACCCAAGCCGTGATAGATTCAAAAAGTTGGCAAAGACCTGCTGTGTTTGACTGGATT
>CBFHUY010000131.1:0-5160 GCA_965658885.1 Hydrogenovibrio sp. | reverse complement strand
GCAAACCGGATGTGACCTCATCAAAATCGCTAAATTTGGTTGCAGCGCCGGTAATGGTACCATCGGAATTAAAGCGCTCATCAATGGTAGACAAGGCTTGATTCAACAAATCTCGCATGGTTTGATAATCGCGCTGTTGACTGGAACCATGCTCGGCGATCTGCATGACTTTTGATTCGGCGTAATCCAGTACTTCCCGAATTTCACGGCCTTGCGGAAAATAACTGGCTTCTGAGATTTCGTTTGATGCGGTGATCAAGGCCCGTAATATGGATTTTTCTCGAACAATTTCCGCATAGAATTCAATATTGACCGAACCAGGCGTATTGGAAACCAAGTCGACTAAATAGGTCTTATCTCCCGCATCAGCCAGTTTACCAATCGAATCCAAATGCTCAATCACAGTGACCACATCAAACGGACGACCACGCTCACTGAGCGTTAAAATCGCGCCATAAATCAGTTGATGGGCTTGGGTATAAAAATCGAATTCTCTTAAGACAACTGAAACGTCAGATAACTTTTCGTTATCCAATAACAAACCACCGATGACAGATTGCTCAGATTCAATTGAATGAGGAGGGGTTTTAAATAAGGCTTCTTGACTCATAGATTCCCATATTAGCGGTCACTACACGAGTAACCTTCGGCTGATAAATGAATCGAATATTATACGGCCAATGACAAGCAAGAATAAATGAATTGTTAAATAGCTTTCAAATTTGTTGCCACAAATTGACGGGTCACCCATATAAAAAAAGCGAGGACTCGCCTCGCTTTTTAAATTGCTAACCACTAGATGAAAAGCTTATTCAGCCGCTTTCACTTCTACGGTGATTGATGCAATGACATCTGAGTGTAATTCAACATCAAACTCGAAAGTTCCCACAAAGCGCAAAGCGCCTTCTGGCATACGGATGTTTTTACGTTCAACTTCGAAACCAGCGGTGGCTAATGCATCTGCAATATCCGCGGTACCGATTGAACCGAACAACTTCCCTTCATCACCGGCAACCGATTCAATGGTCACAACAGTACCGTTCATTTGTTCATAAAGTGCCTGAGCAGCCGCTAACGCTTCAGCAGCTTGCTTTTCTAGCTCTACACGACGTGCTTCAAACTCGGCAATATTGTCTTTAGTTGCCGGCTTTGCTTTACCCTGAGGGATTAAGAAATTACGTGCAAATCCAGACTTAACCGTCACCTGATCCCCTAGGCTTCCTAGGTTGGCTACTTTTTCAAGTAAAATAACATTCATGGCTAAAACCTCTAAAATTAAATGCTCACCCTAAACTGACCCTTGAGCCAATTCAGGACTGAGACCAACGGTTTCGAATATCCACCCAAGTGTCTATTAAACCGATAGTCGCTAAAATCAATATTGTTTGTGGGAACAAAAATAATAAAACATACAATCCGCCTAACCAAAAACTATTCAGTTGGCGCTTATTGGCCGAGTGGTGGGCAACCGCCAACCCTTGAAACATCAAACCGGCCATCAGCACACTTGATAAATCTTGAATCAGCGCAGCTTGAGTAAACAAGCCAAGCAACGCAATCACCACGGCTAAAAAAGCAATATTTTTAGGCAGTCGAATATCATAAAAATCTGCTTGGAATTGGCCTGGTGCATAGAGTTTACTCTGCCACCATCTTCCTAACAAAACGATACTAAACCATAACACCACTACAAACATAGCGAGTAGAAGCGTTGCGACCTCTGTCATGCTCTCTAGCATTTGCTGCGGGTAAGCGGTACCGCTTTGCTCAAATACCGGCAACAAATAGTCTTTAAAGACTTGTTGCCACCAGATAATTGGATCACCAACGAACCAGTGAAAGCCAATAACAGCCATCCCAACCATCAACATATTTAAGCTAAGGCTTAATGCCAATGAATTGGTTTGTCGCAATACCCAGCTCAACAGCCAAATCGGTAACATATATTCAAAAACAGCAACCCAGCCTGGGAGCATGGAGCCGGCATAATAGCTGGTAACAGCCAGTACCGAGACCATGGCAACAAGAAGAACTTTAAAGCCTTCTTGTACACCGATTCTTAATGTTACCAAGGCAATAATCGCGCCCACTAACACCCCTAATGGGGCAATCCAAACAGTTAAAATGGATAAAATCAGTGTCGCTATGAAGGCCTGTTTGGGACCCCGCATAATAAAATTTGCAACACTTAACATGTGTTTATCCTTTGTTCATTCCACAATCAAACTTATTTATGTTGATCTGTATAAGGCAATAATGCCAAATAACGAGCGCGTTTAATCGCTGTAGACAACTGACGCTGATATTTTGCACAGGTTCCAGTAATACGACTTGGAACGATTTTACCTGTTTCTGTGATGTAGCTTCTTAAGGTATCAAGATCTTTATAATCAATCTCTTTAACGCCTTCAACTGTGAAACGACAGAATTTTTTTCTTCCGAAACCTCTAGCCATTACTTATCTCCTCTACGCTTATCTTCTTTCTGAGAAGCCATTACTGAAGGCTCTGTGATTGCTTCTTTACGCTTAATAAACATATTACGTAAAACCGCATCGTTGTAATAAAACAAGTTTTCAAGCTCGCTTAAAGTCGCCTGATCACATTCGATATTCATCAAAATATAATGGGCTTTGTGGACTTTATTGATTAAGTAAGCAAGTTGACGACGTCCCCAATCTTCTAAACGGTGAATCGCTCCACCATTTTCTTCGATAAGACCGCGGTAACGCTCTAGCATGGCAGGAACCTGTTCGCTTTGATCAGGGTGCACTAAAAATACGACTTCATAATGACGCATTCATTAATCTCCTTATGGATTTAAAGTAAGCTTCCTGCCTAATCCGATGTGCGGGTTAAGTCAGTGAAGCAAGGAAATTCAGAATTGTTAAGACTGAAAGGCAGGTATTATAACGATTTCTTAATGAGAATCAAATAAAAACAACTGCTTAGAAAAACAAACGGCCGTTCTGCCGCTTTCAGATGGAATTTTATATAAAAATCCCCCAGGCCTGGTTGGTTTTTACGCGTCAAATTAAATACAAGCCGATCAAAATAAACTTAAATCTAAATAGGAAATAATTAAGGTCCCCCATACCAACACACATAATCCCAGCATCACAAACACCGCTGCCGACCCTAGATCCTTCGCCAACCCCGACAATTCATGCCACTCCTCACCCTGTCGATCCACCACCATTTCTATGGCGGTATTAAGTAACTCGACCACCAATAGCATCACCACCGAACCAATTAATAAAATAAACTCTACCGCATTATTGGACAACCATAAGGATACCGGGCTCAGCACCAACAGCAAGCCTAGCTCCTGACGAAACGCAGATTCATTTTGATAACAGGCTTTTATCCCCTTCCATGAGTAGCCAGCAGCTTTAAAAATTCTGACAAATCCACGATGCCCGGGTTTCATTTACCAAGTAGCTCCACGACCGATGCCCTCATAATGCCAACCCTGCTCTTCCATCCAGCGCGGGTCATATTGATTACGTCCATCAAACAACACTTTTTCTGTCAATCGCTCTTCCATTTCTACAAAGTCTGGTGCTTGAAAACTCCGCCACTCCGTAACCAAGATCAACGCATCCGCTTCATTCAGCGCGGCATACTTATCTTGACAAAAATCCACACCATTCATTTCGTCAAATAGCTGTCTGGCTTCTTCCATCGCGACCGGATCGAAAACCTGAACCTGAGCGCCAACCTTCAGTAAGTCCTGTATTAAGTTCAAACTGGGTGCTTCTCGCAAGTCATCGGTATTAGGTTTAAAAGCAAGACCCCAAACGGCGAACTTACGACCTTTTAATTTGGCTTCGCTACCATAATAGCGCACTAACTTATTGAATAAGCGGTTCTTCTGCTGTTTATTGACCGCTTCAACCGAGTTTAAAATGTTCATGGCGTGACCTTGAGATTGGCCGATATGAATTAAAGCCTTAACATCTTTTGGAAAACAAGAACCGCCATAACCACAGCCAGGATAAATGAAGTGGTAACCAATTCTAGGGTCAGAACCAATGCCTTGACGAACCGATTCAATATCTGCACCTAAATCTTCCGCTAGGTTTGCCAGTTCGTTCATAAATGATATTTTGGTTGCCAGTAACGTATTAGCGGCATATTTTGTCAATTCCGCTGAAGGAACATCCATAAACACCATGCGATCATGATTACGATTAAAGGGCGCATAAAGTTGCTTAAGCGTTTCCCGCGCAACGTCATTATCAACTCCAACTATAATTCGATCCGGCTTCATAAAATCAATCACCGCCGACCCTTCCTTCAAAAACTCTGGATTCGAAACCACGCTGAATGAGTATGGCGTCACCAGATGAGCAGTCACTGTCTCTTTCACTTTTTGAGCAGTACCGACCGGAACCGTCGATTTATTAATTAACAGTTTAGGGCCATTCATTGCCAGTGCAATTTCTTTTGATACTGCCAATACCTGCTGCAAATCGGCAGAACCATCTTCACCAGGAGGCGTACCAACCGCAATAAAAATCACATCGGTTTGCTCAACGGCTTGTCGAGCATCGGTGGTAAAAGTTAAATTCCCAACTTGATGATTTCGTTGTACGATAGGTTCTAACCCTGGCTCCCAAATTGGAATCTTACCTTGTGTCAATTGCGCGACAATATCGGAATTACGATCAACACAGATAACGTCATGACCAACCTCTGACAAGCAGGCGCCAGTGACCAAACCAACATATCCTGTACCAAAAACACTGATTTTCACCCTATTCTCCCCAGCTCAACGGATTAATTAAAAACAAAAATCGTTTATTGATTTTCATGATTGATTTCCACCCAACGCAACAACTTCATTTCGCCAGCTTGCGTTTCAACAATGGCGGTACAAGACTCCACCCAGTCACCACAGTTGAAATAATCTACGCCGTTAATTTCGCGAATTTCAGGATGATGAATATGGCCACAGACCACGCCTTTGTAGCCTTTTTTATGACAATCGCCCACCACGGCTTCTTCATAAGCGGAAATAAATGACACTGCCGATTTGACCTTTTGTTTGATATAAGCCGATAAAGACCAGTAACCCATTCCGAACTTATGACGAATACGATTAAAGTATCGATTAACCACCACCAGAGACTCATACCCCCAATCGCCCAGTACCGCC
>CBFHUY010000130.1:0-5317 GCA_965658885.1 Hydrogenovibrio sp. | reverse complement strand
TTTTTAAACACTGAAAAGGCTTGAAAGATTGTTATATGATTTTTATTCTGAAGAAAGGAGTTTTTGGGAGTTAACGAGAGTTAATCAAGTAGATTATCAGGAGTAAGTTATTGAAAAATGGGGCGAATGACGGGGATTGAACCCGCGACAACAGGAATCACAATCCTGGGCTCTACCAACTGAGCTACATCCGCCATGGTGTAATAAATCTAAATTGTAATGGTACGCCCATCAGGACTCGAACCTGAAACCCTCGCCTTAGAAGGGCGATGCTCTATCCAGTTGAGCTATGGGCGCTCAGTCTTGCTGGGAGTTTGCGATTTAACTCGCAGTTTTTTTGAGTGCTGTTAGGCCAATGCTTCACAACAATCAGAAAATTGGTCGGAGTAGAGGGATTTGAACCCCCGACCACCTGTACCCAAAACAGGTGCGCTACCAGGCTGCGCTATACTCCGAAAAGATGCGGCGTATTTTATAGATGAGAGCTATGGCTGTCAATCATTAAAAATGCAAATTATGAATTTATTTTTTAATTAGCACAAATAGGATATTAATGATTCCTAGCCGTGATTGATGTATTATATCGACATTTCAAACCGTTACCTTTCTTTACCATTAGGAAAATATCATGTCAGCACAGATTTTGGATGGGAAAGCCATCGCCCTCGAATTAAGAGCCAATATTCAACAAGAAGTTGAACAACAAACTGCCCAAGGTGCGCCAAGACCCGGTTTAGCAGTGATTTTAGTGGGGGAAGACCCCGCTTCTGAGGTTTATGTCCGAAATAAAAAGCTGGCCTGTGAAAAAGCGGGATTTCTTGATGTGTCGATGGTATTGCCCGCTGAAACGACGCAAGCGGAGTTGTTGTCAAAAATTGATGAATTAAATGGCCGTGACGATGTTCATGGCATTATTGTGCAACTGCCTGTACCAGACCACATTGATCCAGAGGAAATTATTGAACGCATTGACCCCAAAAAAGATGTGGATGGCTTTCATCCTTATAACATGGGACGCTTAGCGACTCGAATGCCGGCACTGGCACCTTGTACGCCGCATGGCGTGATGACAATGCTTGCAAAAACAGGGATTGATTTACGTGGTTTAAATGCCGTCGTGGTTGGCGCTTCCAATATTGTTGGTGTGCCGATGGCATTGGAGTTGTTAAATGCACGCGCGACCGTCACTGTCTGCCACAGTGCCACAAAAGATTTACCCCAAAAGGTTGCAGAAGCTGACTTAGTGGTTGTCGGCGTTGGGATTCCGAACATGGTAAAAGGCGAGTGGATTAAAGACGGCGCAATTGTGATTGATGTTGGAATAAACCGCCTTGACAATGGCTCTTTATGCGGTGATGTTGAGTTTGAAGCGGCCAAAGAGAAAGCAAGCTGGATTACGCCTGTGCCGGGTGGTGTTGGCCCCATGACCATTGCAACCTTATTGCAAAACACCTTACAAGCCGCATACGGCGTTAAAGCTTAACGGGTAATTCCGACCTTAAAACAACCAGGCCTGGTCATTTTTATGACCAGGCTTTTTCATTATGGGCTGTGTATTCAACATCCCATCTCTACTCTTCCTCATAATTTTAAATTCAAAAACCAAACCTCAGAATTAACTACTATTTTTATGGGTATTTTTTAGTGTTCTAATTTGGGATAACCCAAGCCAAATGACTTGAAAAAGCGTATAATGTGCCGATTATTTTTATAGCAAGAGTTTCGTCATGCCACAACCAAGAAAAATCGTCATTACTAGCGCCCTACCATATGCCAATGGCCCTATTCATTTAGGCCATCTTGTTGAATATATTCAAACGGATATTTGGTCACGGTTTCAAAAAATGCGTGGACATGAATGTTATTACGTTTGTGCGGATGACGCCCATGGCACGCCCATTATGCTTCGGGCGCAAGCAGAGGGCATTGCGCCAGAGGCGCTCATTGCTCGAATTTCAGAAGAACATCAGCAGGATTTTGCTGGGTTTAACATTGCCTTTGATCAATATCACAGCACCCACTCGACAGAAAACCATTATTTTGCAACGACCATTTATGAACGTTTAAAAGCCAAAAATCATATTTCTCGAAAAACCATTACCCAGTTTTACGACCCTGAAAAGTCGATGTTTTTGCCAGACCGTTTTATCAAAGGTACCTGTCCAAAATGTAAGGCAACTGATCAGTATGGTGATAACTGTGAAGCTTGTGGCGCGACTTATAGCCCTACGGATTTAATTGATCCTAAATCGGTGGTTTCTGGTGCAACACCAATTGAAAAAGAAACGGAACACCTGTTTTTTGAGCTCGCGCACTTTGAAGAGGAATTAAAAGCTTGGACGCACCAAGGACACTTGCAAACCCAAATTGCCAATAAACTGGACGAATGGTTTGAATCAGGATTGCGTGCTTGGGATATTTCTAGAGATGCGCCCTACTTTGGCTTTGAAATTCCTGGCGAAAAAGATAAGTTTTTCTATGTTTGGCTAGATGCACCGATTGGATATATGGCCAGTTTCAAAGCGCTGTGTGACCGTAAGGGCATGGACTTTGATCAATACTGGGGCAAAGATGCCGACACCGAGCTTTACCATTTTATCGGTAAAGACATTATCTATTTCCACGCGCTATTTTGGCCAGCCATGCTTTCAGGTGCCGACTTTAAAACACCGAATGCCATTTTTTCACACGGCTTTTTAACCGTTGATGGCCAGAAGATGTCGAAGTCCCGTGGCACCTTTATTATGGCAAAAACCTATTTGGATCACCTGAATCCTGAATATTTACGCTACTACTTTGCGGCCAAATTGAATGGTCGTATTGATGATATTGACTTAAACCTAGAGGACTTTGCGCAGCGCGTTAATTCCGATTTAATTGGAAAAGTGGTCAATATCGCCAGCCGTTGTGCAGGATTTGTGGTGAAGAAATTTGATGGCAAACTATGCGAAACCTGGTCCCCTCTTGCGCTGGCACTTTATCAATCGTTTATCGACAAGTCAGAAACCATCGCTGAACTCTATGAAAAACGCGAATATGCTCAAGCCATGCGTGAAATTATGGGCTTGGCTGACAAGGCGAATGAATATATTGATGACACCGCGCCTTGGGTCTTGGCAAAAGATCCTGAACAACAGGAAGCCCTGCATGAATCAGTCAGTTTAGGCATCAATCTGTTCCGTGTTCTAATCACCTATTTAGCGCCCGTTTTACCAACGACTTCGGCTAAATCAGCTGAGTTTTTACAGCTGTCTTCGATGCAATGGCATGATATTGAGCAGCCGTTGGTTGGCCATACCATTACCAAATTTAAACCGTTAATGACTCGGATCGAACCAGAAAACTTAGCCAAAATGATGGATGCCTCCAAAGCGGATATTGCCGCTCAGGCACCTAAAGAAGATAATCAGAATATTGAAGCGGAGGCTTCGGATTTAGACCCCCTTTCAGATGAAATCGAATTTGACGACTTTGCCAAAATCGACCTGAGAATTGCTAAAATCGTCAACGCTGAATCCGTGCCAAAAGCCAATAAGCTGATCAAATTAACCCTAGATATCGGTTTGGGTGAGCGTCAGGTGTTTGCTGGCATCAAGTCCGCTTACGATCCAAGCGAGTTGATTGGTAAGCATACGGTGATGGTCGCCAACCTAAAACCAAGAAAAATGCGTTTCGGCCTATCGGAAGGGATGGTTTTAGCGGCTGGTCCCGGTGGAAAAGATTTATTTTTACTCAACCCCGACGACGGTGCCACACCTGGGATGCGTGTCAAATAACAGAAGAGCTTTATCATTTAAATGACAGATTACATCCTCATTATTATCAGTACGGTATTGGTCAATAACTTTGTTTTGGTCAAGTTTTTAGGACTCTGCCCCTTTATGGGCGTGTCCAAAAAAACCGATGCGGCACTGGGTATGGGATTGGCAACCACTTTTGTCATGACACTGTCTTCTATTCTCAGTTACTTAATTCATACCTACCTGCTGGTGCCTTTTGGTTTGGAGTTTTTACAAACCATTGGCTTTATTCTTGCCATTGCCGCCATTGTTGGTTTTACTGAAATGGCCATTCACAAAACCAGTCCGGTGCTCTATCAAGTCTTGGGGATTTATATTCCATTGATTACCACCAATTGTGCAGTTCTGGGGGTTGCCTTGTTAAATGTGGGTGAAAAACACAATTTAGTGGAATCTGCTTTTTATGGCTTTGGGGCAGCAGTTGGCTTTACATTGGTCATGGTGTTGTTCTCATCCATTCGTGAACGTCTGGCTTATGCCGATGTGCCCAAGCCCTTCCAAGGGGCACCTATCGCACTGATCACCGCAGGGTTGATGTCTATCGCATTTATGGGATTTGGTGGTTTGGTTAAATGATTGCAGCTTTAATTATTTTTCTGGTGATGGCCATTCTATTTGGATTACTGCTGGGATATGCTTCTGTTCGCTTTAAAGTTGAAGGCAACCCGCTGGCCGAACAAATCAACCAACTGTTACCACAAACCCAGTGTGGTCAATGTGGCTTTCCCGGTTGTAAGCCTTATGCTGAAGCTTTGGCTGAAGGGAAATCTGAGGTGAATTTGTGCATTCCGGGTGGTCATAAAACCATGATTGAAATTGCTGAAATCACCCACCGCGAACCCAAAGAAATGGAAGAAACCGCACCGACTAGCCAGCAAAAATTAGTGGCCAAAATTGACGAATCCATTTGTATTGGTTGTGTCCATTGCATCAAGGTTTGCCCAGTGGATGCCATTCTCGGCGCGACCAAAAAAATGCATACGGTGATTGAACAGGAATGCACTGGCTGCGAGCTTTGTGTACCCGTTTGCCCTGTTGATTGTATCGAAATGATCGCTGAACCGATTACCTTACATAATTGGTCTTGGCCAGAGCCATCACAACAAACGCGGGGACGATTGAATCGTTATGATTCAACTGAAAATGCACACCTTTTGCTCAATAAATCAACCAAGGGAGAAAGCTAATGCAGGCATTGTCATCCCTTAAGGTTGCATTTATTAATTGGGTTTCTCGTCTCTACCCGATGGCGAAACGTAACCTATATCAATTTCACGGCGGAATTTTCCCGCAATATCATAAAGAACTCTCTTTATCACACCCTCTCAAAAGAGGCATTATTCCTAAAACACTGGTACTGCCATTACGCCAACACCTTGGCATTCGGACTGAAGCAAAGGTAAAAGTCGGCGACCGGGTTTTAAAAAACCAATGCATTGCCGATACGGAAAAAGGGTTATCAGCGCCGATTCATGCCCCCACATCCGGCACCGTTGTCGCCATAGAGCCGAGATACA
>CBFHUY010000129.1:0-5483 GCA_965658885.1 Hydrogenovibrio sp. | reverse complement strand
CGCCACCGCACCTCGATAATATTTTTTAGACCTAACGCCATTCAAAAATAAAATACCCGATTATTTTAGTCGGGTATTGATAAATCGCTCAACTTCGATAGAATAGAAACGTTTTTTAATCAAACTGATGATTCGCTGTTTGCAGGCAAACAGGCGATATTTGAGACTCTAAAGAAAGGATAAATATTATGGCTTTTACGCTTCCAGACCTTCCCTATGATTATGATGCTTTAGAAGTATCCATTGATGCTCGCACGATGGAAATCCACCACACCAAACATCACAACACCTACGTGACCAACTTGAACAATGCCGTCGCTGATACGCCGAATGCGGACAAGTCGCTTGGTGAGCTCATTGCCAATGCGGGACAATTATCCCCTGCCATTCGCAACAATGGTGGCGGCCACTGGAACCATACCTTCTTTTGGGACGTCATGACAGGTGACAGCATGGGCACACCTTCTGGCGCGCTTGCAGAAGACATCAACAGCACCTTTGGTGGGCTTGATGCCATGAAAGAAAAATTTAACACCGCCGGTGCAACCCGATTTGGTTCTGGTTGGGCATGGCTAACCGTTTCAGCAGAGGGTAAACTTGAAATTTCATCAACCCCAAATCAAGATAATCCTTTGATGGATGTTGCCGAAGTCAAAGGTACACCGATTCTAGGCCTGGATGTTTGGGAGCATGCTTATTATCTTCGTTACCAAAACCTTCGCCCAGCTTATATGAAGGCTTGGTGGGATGTTGTTAACTGGGATAAAGTTTCTGAACTTTATGCTGCTGCCAAAGCCTAATAGGCGACCCCTGCTCTAAAGAGCACTTTCGGCACCTATAAAAAATCCCGCTCAAGCGGGATTTTTTATAGGATACGATTCTTCCAAAAAAACTAGATAGCGTGATTCGCCTTAAACTTCTTCACAGTCGCTTCAGGCTTAACCTTATTATTACTTTTATTTAACACATAAACGACTGTCGCGCCTTTTGGACCTGCGCCAATCTCGGTGTAATGATAAGTGTCAATGCCTGTTTTTAGGTAATCTGAAAAGTCTTGCCAATTACCAAACACATAGAAACGATTTCTTTCTTCATTATAGACTTCAGCGTAAAAATCAGAAGCGGGCGCTAGCTCACCTTTCAACATCTGTTCTGCTGGGTTGGTTGGCTTTTTCTTATCCGCCTTGGTTAAACCAAAAGAACGGGTCATGCCATTGGTTCCTGCACCGATATAGGTCTTACGGAACGTTGATTCTCCCACTTTTAAAAACGACTTATATTCATCGGCATCATAAAAGATATTCTCTCTACCGTCAGCATAAGCAACATACATATCATTGTTATCAGAATTGGGCGCAACGACTGTCTTTTGGCTCATCTTCTGCTCAGACGAAGCCATCTTTTCAGGTGACGATGCACAACCGGCCATAACTGAAGCAACAGACAAAGTAATTAATAATTTTTTCATAGTATTTTCTCTTTTTACACTAAATGACAACACAGCCATATTAGAGGGATTAAGTAACAACCAAATGAAGTAAAAATGACAAAAAAATGACATCACTCACTAAATCATAAAATTCCTGCATCATCCCCCTGCTTTCTCACCGAGAAATGGGTACTTTTTTAGTCATAACGAACAAAATTTCAGTATGATACAACTTATTAAAAAATAATAAGATTAAGACCTATGACGTCTCATAAAAACAGTTGCACACTCGACATTTTTCTCAGCCCAACGCTATCGGTTCTTGGCGCAACTGGCGATTGCCAGGCCTTGTTAGGGTATAGCGAAGCGGCATTAACTGAACTTGCTGAAGGCATCACCTCTTTGGTTCATGTTGATGACATTCCCTTAATAACAGAATTAGCACAAAACACATCAGAAATAAGCAACACTTTTCATCTGCGCCTGCGTCATGCAAAGACCCAACGCATCGAAATATTTAAAGCGCATTTACAGCCAAGCACAGACTCAAATAACGACAAACGATTACTCAAACTACAAACGGTTAAAAGTCTATTCAAAGCAGATGAAAGCCTTAGCCAGCATCAAGCGTTTCAAGCAATGATGAACAATGCCGCCTGTGAACTGGTCTGTTTCAAAGACATCAACCATGTTTATATCGCGGCAAGCGAAAGCTTAGCGTCAATGGCCTCAAATGACATTCATTGGCCCGAGTTAGCGGGCCTAACGAGCTACGACCTTTTTCCTGAAGCCATCGCAGACAAAGAGTACCAACAAGAACAGGCCGTTTTCACAGGAAAGGCGGTTGCTCAAGAATTTCATCATTTTGACTTTGACCAACAAAGCCTTTCGCTCGATAGCCGAAAATACCCCATTACCGATTCAGAAGGTCGCTTATCTGGACTCTTTGGCATTGCCTATATCATTACCGATCACATCAATACAGAACAAGCATTGGCAACCGAAAAAAATCACTTTAGAACGCTGTTAAATAGTATCGCCGACTTGATCTGGTTTAAAGATGCTAGCGGTCGCTTTCAGTCATGCAATCCCGCCTTTGAAGCGTTTATCGGTCTGGCTGAAGCTGACATTGCCGGAAAAACCAATGATGAACTCTTACCGACTACGGTTGCGGATGCGCTCAATAAATACGACAAAATTGCAATCAGCGCCAAAAGGCCCATTAAACGCGAAACTTGGTTGCCTTCCGCGGACAGTGAACATGAGGTTCTACTCTCCATTACCCAAACCACCCTTTTAGATAGTGAGGGGGAAATCTATGGCATCCTTGGCGTTGCACATGACATTACCCAACACTGGGAAGATGAACAGCACCTAGCAGAAAGTCAAATGCTGCTTGAAAAAGCGCAAAGTGTGGGTCAAATTGGTAGCTGGACATTGGAAGTCGCTGACAATCTTTTGTGCTGGTCAAATGAAACCTACCGAATCTTTGGAATGGAGCCTGGCTCACCCATTGATCTAAACGCATTTTTTGAACTCATCCATCCAGATGACCGAGTTCTGGTTCAATCCACCTGGGACAAAGCGGTTCGTAAACAAACACTTTACGAAGTTGAACACCGCATTCTGGTCAATGGCAAAATTCGTTGGTTACAAGAAAACTGCGAATTCAGTTTTGATCACAGCGGCAATTTACTCCGTGCGCTCGGCACCGTTCAAGATATTACTGAACGCAAAGAACATTACCAGCAGCTACAGTATCTTGCCCATTTTGATGCGCTCACCAACCTACCTAACCGAGTGTTACTTGCCGATCGTCTTCACCTCGCCATGAACCAAGCTCTCAGACGCAATTCACAACTGGCAGTGGTTTACTTGGATTTAGATGGATTTAAAGAAGTGAATGACGAATATGGTCATGAGGTCGGAGACCGACTGCTGACTAAAATCGCTCAACGCATGAAACATGCTTTACGAGATGGGGATACCCTCGCTCGATTAGGGGGCGATGAATTTGTGGCCGTTTTAGTGGATGTGCAAACGCCACAAGTGAGCGAAATGATTTTTGATCGACTGCTACAAGCGGCTTACAAGCCCGTTATTGATGGAGAACATGTTTTAAGAGTGTCAGCCAGTTTAGGCGCCACCTACTACCCACAGGCCGAGGACATTGATGCCGACCAACTATTGCGCCAAGCAGACCAAGCAATGTATCAAGCCAAGCTGGCAGGCAAGAATTGTTTCCACCTATTTGACACCCAAAAAGATCGCTTACTGCGCAACTACAATGCCGATATCACCAGTATCAGTAACGCCTTATCAAACGACGAATTTGTCCTGTATTACCAACCAAAAGTGAATATGAAATCGGGTGAGGTCATTGGCGTTGAAGCACTCATTCGCTGGCAGCACCCGCAACAAGGGTTGCTGTCACCCATCGACTTCTTACCCATCATTGCAGGTCATGAACTCTCCATTAACCTTGGAAACTGGGTCATCAAAACCGCCATGCAGCAAATTGAGCATTGGAAGTCGATTGATATTCAACTGCCCATCAGTGTCAATATTGATGCACTTCACCTGGAATCCCCAAACTTTGTCAGCCACCTGAAAACCTTACTGGAAGCACACCCCAATATCAGTCATGGAGACCTCGAGTTAGAAGTGCTAGAAAGCAGTGCCTTGGACAACTTAACCCACGTCTCCAATGTGATTGAATCTTGCCATGAATTAGGGATTGGCTTTGCATTAGATGACTTTGGTACCGGGTATTCTTCATTGATTTATTTAAAACGCCTGCCTGCAAACCTGATTAAAATTGACCAAGGATTTGTGCGGGATATGCTAGAAGACCCAGAAGATTTGGCGATTATTCAAGGCGTACTGGGATTATCGAATGCCTTTGGCCGCAATACCATTGCCGAAGGGGTCGAAACCATTTTGCATGGTGAGCGCCTATTAAAGCTGGGTTGCTTATTAGGACAAGGCTACGGCATTGCCCGCCCCATGCCCGCCGATGAAATTGAAGTTTGGTTGAAAACATGGCGCCCTCACGCATCTTGGATCTAACGCAACAAGAAAAAAAGGGGTTGACTGGCTCTTTTTGAACTGGATGGACTATGCTATTACTGTTTACCCTCATTTTGCTCGTGGTATTACTATCACGTTTTTTTGAACAAAGCTTTAAAATCCCCTTTGCGCTAACCGCCATTGTCTCTGCTTACTTGGCCAATATGGTGTTTGACCTATCCGCTTTTGGCGAACACTTTCCCGATATAGTCTATTTAATGCTGCCGATTATCTTAATTCCGGATGTACTCGGCGTTTCTCGCTCGGAACTCAGACACAATCTGTCGGCAATTGTTTACCTCTCGGTTTTCGCGGTATTAATTTCGATTGCTCTAGCCATCACGGCAACTCTGCTACTCTCCCCAGAACAGCAATTCACCATGGGCATGTTATTGGCACTCTTCACGCCTTTGATGGCAACGGACGTGGTGTCCGTTTCGGCCATATTTGCAAAATTTAAATTGCCTGAAAAACTCAAACTCTATGCCGAGGGTGAGAGCCTGTTTAACGACATCACCGCGATGATTATTTTCTTCTTTATTGCACTCCCCCTTATCGAAGGTCAAACCCTGCAAACCTCCAGTTTACATCTAGTTTTAGGTAAGCTATTTATTGAATCAATATTAATTGGTTTAGTCGCCGGCATGTTAGGCTACTATGCGTTTAAATTTTTTACCGATAATGTTGAGCAATTTCTCACCCTCTATATTATGGCCAGCTTGGCTTTTATTGTCGGTGAACATCTGCAAGTCTCTGGCATGCTGGGCGTGGTGGTTACCATTCTGTTGTTCAAATATTTATTTGATAAAGAAGGCCAATACAAGAAAATCAACACCTCGGTACTCACCCAATTTTTAAACACGGAAAGTACGTCGGATGGCAACTTTCGAGCCTATCGCAAAGAAGCGCATTATCTAGGCCTGTTTGCCAATGGCGTCATCTTTATCGCGATTGCCAATGTGGTCGATTTAAATTTGCTTTGGCA
>CBFHUY010000128.1:0-5507 GCA_965658885.1 Hydrogenovibrio sp. | reverse complement strand
GCCGGCACAACAGGTTCAAGATGTGCAAATGCGAGCATTGGAATTGGGTCGAGAAATTGCCCGTACCACCAATACCGGCTATACCGTTATTGTCGGGGTTGACGGCCAAATCAAACAGTCGATTGAGGCTTATCAAACCGGTGTTTTAAGGGGCGAAGTTCAACCTTATCAAGGAAAAACGCCCTTTATGACTTGGCGTCAACTGCCGGTTTTTGTTTTATTAGCGCTGGTTTTGGCGATATTGGTTGTCAATCGTGGGCTTTCAAAAAGCGCGTCTATAGATGACGTTAAAGCCGCCAGTTAATCCTTTAAAGCGGCATTTAATCTCAATCGCAATACCATTAACTCGGTTGGGTCCGCAAGACTGAGTGCTTTTTCTTCTAGATATTTTTCAATAATGGGCAGGTCCATTTCAACAAAAGACTCAACCCCTTCGTTGAACTCTTCAAGGGTGGTGGCTAATTCGGTAATGTCCGCTTTTAGGTCATCCTGTACCTGATTCAGTTCTTGTTGTGTTAATTGCTCTAAAACCGATTCCTTTTGTTGAATGGTTTCGACTAATTCTTTGAGTGTATCCCAGCTTTTGAACTCTGCTTTAATTAACGCTTCTCTTGCGCTTTGTAAAAGATGCCGATAAGCCTGACCCATTTTATTTTCACTCATTATGATCCCCTCAGTTTTGTTCTATTTTGTTATAATTCAACCAAATTAATCATAACAAAAAGCAAACGAATCATGTCAACAGAATTAACCCCTGAATACCAACCGCAATCGATTGAAACAGACCTGCAAGCGACCTGGGACCAACAGCAAGTTTTTAAGGCCACAGAAAGTTCTGATAAGCCATCTTTTTACTGTTTGTCGATGTTTCCTTACCCCAGTGGCAAACTGCATATGGGGCATGTTCGGAATTATACGCTAGGCGATGTGGTGTCGCGTTTTCAGCGCATGCAGGGAAAAAACGTATTGCAACCGATGGGCTGGGATGCTTTTGGTTTGCCCGCGGAAAATGCCGCTATGGCGCACCAGGTTGCGCCGGCACAATGGACTTATCAAAATATTGATTATATGCGCCAACAGTTAAAATCGCTGGGACTCGGCTATGACTGGAGCCGAGAAGTCGCAACCTGTCATCCAGATTATTATCGTTGGGAGCAGTGGCTCTTTACCCGATTAATGTCAAAAGGCTTGGTTTATCGTAAGTTGTCAGTGGTGAACTGGGATCCGGTAGACCAAACGGTTCTGGCAAATGAACAGGTGATTGATGGCAAGGGTTGGCGCTCAGGCGCACCGGTAGAACGCAAGGAAATCGCCCAGTGGTTTTTACGTATTACCGATTATGCGGAAGAGTTATTAAAAGATTTAGATCAATTAGAAGGTTGGCCTGACCAGGTTAAAACCATGCAGAAAAATTGGATTGGTAAATCGACCGGTTTAGAAATTCAATTTCCCATGGTTTCCGGCTTAGATGCTTCGGAGACCCCTTTAAAAGTTTATACCACTCGTCCGGATACCTTGATGGGCGTGACTTATGTGGCGGTTGCTGCCGACCACCCTTGGGCACGTAAAGCAGCCGTTCAAAATGAGCCTTTAGCCGACTTTATTGAAGCTTGTTCACATGTTTCTACTGCGGAAGCAGATATGGAAACGATGGAGAAAAAAGGTATCGATACCGGTATTCGCGTGCAACATCCTTTGACGGGCGAAACCCTGCCAGTTTGGGCGGCGAACTTTGTGTTAATGGGGTACGGAACCGGTGCGGTGATGTCGGTTCCGGCACATGATCAGCGGGATTATGAATTTGCTAAAACCTATGAATTGCCAATGAAAGTGGTGATTGGCAAAGCGGCTGACGAACCTGCCGATGTATCTGAAGCGGCCTTTACCGAAAAAGGCATTTTGGTGAATTCGGGTCCGTTTGATGGCCTAAAGTCAAAACAGGCTTTGTTTGAAATGGCCAAGGTGCTTGGCGAAAAAGGCTTAGGGGAAAAACAAACCAACTATCGCTTGCGGGATTGGGGCGTGTCACGTCAACGCTATTGGGGGTGTCCGATTCCGGTGATTTACTGTCCGGCTTGTGGCGCTTTGCCGGTGCCCGAACAGGATTTGCCGGTTCGTCTGCCGGAAGACGTGGTGCCGGATGGCGCTGGCTCGCCTTTAGCAAAATTAGATTCCTTTAAAAAGTGCAGTTGTCCACAATGTGGCGGACCCGCTAATCGCGAAACCGACACTTTCGATACCTTTTTTGAGTCGTCTTGGTATCACGCGCGTTATACCTCGCGCAATAATGATCAAGCCATGTTAGACAAAACCGCTGCCGACCATTGGTTGCCCGTGGATCAATATATTGGCGGTATTGAGCATGCCATTTTACATTTATTGTACGCACGCTTTTTCCATAAATTGATGCGCGACGAAGGACTGGTGTCCAGTGATGAGCCGTTTAAAAACTTGTTAACCCAAGGGATGGTTTTGGCCAGTAGCTGGTATTCTCAAGACATCAGTGGTAAACAGACTTGGTATTCCCCCTTGGATGTGGAGCCGATTACCGATGATAAAGGTGCGGTTGTTAAAGGACGCTTAAAATCCGATGGCACGGAAGTGCAATACGGCGGCATTATTAAAATGTCGAAGTCTAAGAACAATGGTATTGATCCACAAACCCTGATTGATCAATATGGTGCGGATACGCTTAGACTTTACATTATGTTTGCCGCGCCGCCAGAGCAAACCTTGGAGTGGTCTGATTCTGCCGTGGAAGGTGCGCATCGTTTTTTAAATCGAGTATGGCGACAAGTTCATTCGCATGCTCAACAAGGAACGGTAGCGGCCTGTCAATCCAATGAAGGGTTAAATAAGGCTGAAAAAGCCCTGCGCCTAAAATTGCACAGCGCCTTGCAAAAAGTCACGGATGATATGGGACGCCGTATGCATTTCAACACCGCTATTGCCGCGTCCATGGAGTTGTTAAATGAGATTGGCCGTTTTGAACCGACTTCTGATCAAGGGCACACTTTGGTCCAAGAGGCGTTAGAAATATTGGTATTGATGTTGTCACCGATTACACCGCATATTGCCCAAACATTGTGGCAAACATTAGGTCAAGCCGGGTTGATTTTGGATGCGTCTTGGCCGACAGTGGATGAAAACGCTTTGGTCAAAGATGAAATTGAACTGATGGTGCAGGTGAATGGCAAGCTTCGTGGCAAAATCGAAGTGGCTGCGGCAGCCGATAAGGATGCCATTCTGGCGGAGGCAAAAGCCAATGCCCAGGTTGCCAAGTATGTCGAAGGTAAAGACATTGTCAAAGAAATTGTCGTGCCAGGCCGTTTGGTCAATATCGTGGTAAAGGGCTAGTTGATGACATCGCGCCATAAAAATAACCAGGCCTGGGCATTTTTAGTGGCAAAGTGGCTGTTTTTGCCAATGTTGGTTGCCTCCGTAACCGCTTGCGGTTTTCATTTAAAAGGCATGGGCCCCAATGCGAAAGCCTCTTTTCAGTCCGTCTATTTAGCTCAGACAACAGGCGTTCGAGCGGAAGTGTTGAAAACCTTTAAACAATTGTTAAAGGCATCGGATGTCAAAGTGGTTGATTCTGTCTCGTCGGCTGAACTGTCGGTGTCGCTAAACCCAACCGTATATGAGGTTTCCCGTACCAGTATGTCTGGGCAAGGCGATACCACTTCAGAACTGTTGAAAATGAGTCAAACCGTCAGTGTGAAAAGGGTTGCAACTGAAAGCCTGCTGATGACGGCAACGGTAAATAGTTATCGAGATCGTCGCATTGAAACGGCAGCGGCTTTAGGGTCGAGTCGTGAATTACAGGATATTCAACAACAAATGGCGTTTGATATCGCCAATCAGTTGATTGACCGAATCAATCGTGCCTATCAATTAAAACAGCCATCGAAACCAGCGCAAGACATGGTTCAGGGTGAACAGCCATGATAATGGCGCCAGCTTATCTAAAGCAGTTAGCGCAATCGGCGACCATTCAACCCATCACATTGGTTTTTGGCGAAGAACCGTTATATATTCGGCGATTGGTGGATGCTTGGCGTGCTTCGCTCAAGGCGCAAGGTTATCTGCAAAGAGATCGATATGAAGTGGATGCAACCTTTAAGTGGGATGACCTTAAAATGGAAACCCAAGCCGGCACCCTCTTTGCCGACCAGCGATTGATAGAATTGAATATGCCTAAGGGAACACCTGGGAAAGAGGGTACGGCCTTTATTCAATACTGGTGTGCGTTACAGCAGGCCTTGCCGCCGGAAATTTGCATTTTAATCTGTTGCGAAAAACTGGATGGACGTCAATTGAAAACCAAGTGGGTTCAAGCCATTGAATCGGCAGGGGTGGTGGTTCAGTCCAAGCCGATTGAAGGGGTTGCTTTGCAAAAATGGTGTCAACAACGTGCCCAGGAGGTAGGGCTTACGCTGGATTCGGAGGCAGCGGCATTGTTGGCAGAAAGGGTTGAAGGGAATTTATTGGCGGCTGATCAGGAGATTGAAAAGCTCGGACTCCTCTTTGCACAAGGTTCGGCTATTCAGCCCAAAGAGATTGTGGAGAATGTAGCCGATCAGGCGCATTATCAACTGTTTGCATTAAGCAGTGCGATGCTTTTAGGCCGCACGCAGTACGCATTGCAAATTTTGCAGCGCTTACATCAAGAAGGCTTGGAAGCGCCGATTGTTTTATGGTTGTTGTCAAAAGAACTGCGATTGTTGATTGCCATTGATCAACGGAGATCGCAACAGCCCTTGCCGCAGGTTTTTAAGCAACTGGGAATATGGTCTTCCAAACAGGGCGAGTTTCAATCAGCGATGGCCCGTCATCAAGGGGATTATTGGCAACAATTATTACCCAAAGCATTAGAAGTCGATTTAATGGTCAAAGGCGTTCGTCCCGGAGATGAGTGGCAAGCCTTATCCGAATTGGTATTTAAAATAGCCTGTTAGCTGTCGCAATCAAATTGTAATGAGAGGAAAAAACATGACAGATAAACTGAATCAAGATATAAAAGCATATATGCAAACCCTGGGACAGCAGGCGCGAAAAGCCTCTCGCCAGTTAGTGACTGCCTCCACGGCTCAAAAAAATGCCGCTTTGGAAGCCATTGCATCCACGCTTGAACAGAAAATGGCTTGGTTGATTGCGGAAAATCGCAAGGACTTAGAGCAAGGTGAAGCCAATGGTTTAGATGCGGCAATGCTGGATCGCCTCTCCTTAACGGAACAGGGTGTGGCGGCGATGGCGGAAGGCGTCAGACAGATAGCGGCCTTAAAAGATCCGATTGGTCAAATTTCGGATATGAGTTATATGCCATCCGGAATTGAAGTGGGCAAAATGCGGGTACCACTTGGGGTCGTCGGGATTATCTATGAATCGCGCCCTAACGTGACCATTGATGCGGCGGCACTCTGCCTAAAATCAGGGAATGCGGCTTTATTGCGTGGCGGCTCAGAAGCGGCACATTTTAATCGTGCTTTGGCAGCTTGTATTCAGCA
>CBFHUY010000127.1:0-5597 GCA_965658885.1 Hydrogenovibrio sp. | reverse complement strand
GCCTGAAGCCGAGTCGGGAACAGATCGGATTGCGCAAGCCGCACAGCAACTCGGCTTAGCGGATGATGATCTGATTATTAATGTACAAGGGGACCAACCCCTTATCCACCCCAGCGCCATTGAAGCGGTCATTGCCCCTTTTATGGCGCCTGACTATGATGGCAGCTTTGAAATGAGCACGCTATCATTCAAGATTGTCAATGAAGCTGAAATTACCAGCCCCAAGGATGTCAAACTGGTCACCGACATCAATGACTATGCACTCTATTTCTCCCGTGCCACCATTCCACATGGCAGAGACTATTGGGATCATGACTCCTTTAAACACCTCGGCGTTTATGCCTATACCAACCGTTTTGTTAACCGTTTTAACAGCCTTCCGATGGGCCGATTAGAAGACATTGAAAAGCTAGAACAACTTCGAGCTTTAGAATTTGGTCATAAAATCAAGGTGGTTGAAAGTCAATGGGACTCTCCAGAAGTCGATGTCCCCGGAGACATTGAAATGATGGAAGCACTACTAAACGCCGGCCATTAGCGGATTAGGTTGAGCAAATGATTGTTTACGCCACCCTAATTCGCTTGCTCAGCCCTATCCTACTGCTTTGGGTACTGGTTGAAGCGGTAAAGCGTCATGGCGGCCTTCGGTTTATCCTACAGCGACTCGGGTTTGCTTATCCTGCTAACGCCACCCTTAAACCCATTTGGATTCATTGTGCCTCCGTTGGTGAAGTCAATGCGGTTGCACCTTTAGTGAAAGCGCTACTCCCCCATCAAAAAATCATCATGACCACCCACACACCCTCTGGCGCAAAGCAGTGCTCTCATCTTTTTGGAAATAATGTAACCCACTGTTATCTACCTTTAGATTGGCCTTATGCAATTAACCAGTTTTTAAAACGTCTTTCACCCAGCTGCTTATGGGTAGTTGAAACTGAAATTTGGCCTAATCTTTACCGACTTAGCCATCAAGCAGGCTTACCAATTGTCTTGATTAATGCGCGCTTATCCCGCAAAACCTTGAATAGCCCACAGTGGCTTATCAAAACCTACCAACAAACACTTAGCCTTGTTGATCAGGTTATTTTACGAACCCCCGAAGAGGCAGAGCATTTTCAACAGTTGGGCGTACCAGCAGAACGTATTCAATTTATTGAAAACTTAAAGTATGCGATGCCTGTTGAACCGTCTCAACTTGATCTCCCTTTTGCAAATCGCCTTGAAAGCTCAGAGTTTGTGGTAGCCGCCTCAACCCATGACGATGAGGAAGCTCAACTAATTGCCATCTGGCAACGACTCAATCGACCGGAAACGCTCGTCATCGTGCCTCGCCACCCACATCGTCGAGACGCAATTTTAAAACGCTTGGCTGACCAGCGTAGTGACATTGCTGTCGATAGCTTAGGGGATCCCATTACGCCACAAACGCGTTATATTTTAATGGATAAAATGGGGATCCTCATGCCGCTCTATGCCCACGCAAAACTGGTCATTATGGGCGGTGCCTTTGTTCCCAAAGGCGGGCATAACTTGATCGAACCGGCATCCGTCAAAGCCTGTATTGTTACAGGTCCAGATATGTCGGACTTTGAAACCGAAACCCAACAACTATTAGCTAAAAATGCCATAAAACAACTGCACGACTGGCACCAATTAGAACAGACATTATCCGAATTACTGGATAATCCAACAATTCGCCTACAAATGGGACAAGCCGCTTTTGATGAAGTCACAAGCAAATCTACCGTTTTATCAGACTATCTTGATGCACTTCACCCCTTTCAAACACGTAAAATACACGTTAAGTAAAATCATCAAAATCAAATTCTTATTGAAACTCACCCCAAATTATAGGTACAATACTCGTTTACAAAACGAATAGGATATATCGCCTCATGGCAAGAGTAACTGTAGAAGATTGCTTAGATCAAGTTGAGAACCGTTTTGAACTGGTCATTTTAAGCGCTAAACGCGCTCGTCAACTGGCTAACGGTGCCACCCCCACACTTGAGTGGGAAAAAGACAAACCCACTGTAATGGCTCTCCGCGAACTGGCTGATAACAGCATTGACAAAGATGTGGTCATGTCTGATCCTGACACACCACCGTACTTCAGCTAAGCCCACGGAGAAGTTCTCTCTTATATGCCCACCCCCAGCTCGCTTGATGGTTTAATTGAGAAGACGAACGTCTATCTCAAAAAAAAGCAAATTAAACAAATCAAGGCAGCTTTTGAGTTTGGTCGCCTTGCCCACCAAGGACAAACTCGAAAAACGGGTGGCGACTATATTTGGCATCCCGTTGCGGTTGCTGAAATCCTTGCCGAAATTCAACTCGATTATGAAAGTCTGATCGCCGCCATCTTGCATGATGTGGTTGAGGATACAGACTACACCAAGCAAGACATCGTAGAGCGGTTTGGCGAAAATGTTGCCCAGATCGTCGATGGCGTCACCAAGCTTGGTAAACTCGAATTCGATAACCCTCAAGAAGCGCAAGCCGAAAACTTTCGTAAAATGGTCCTTGCGATGTCTCGGGATATCCGAGTCATCCTGATTAAGTTGGCAGACCGTCTTCATAATATGCGCACCCTCGGCGTCATGCGCCCAGATAAGCAGCGCCGCATCGCACGCGAAACACTGGAAATCTATGCGCCGATTGCTGCCCGGCTTGGCATCAATGCCATTCGTATTGAGCTTGAAGATTTGGGCATGAAGGCCATGTACCCCTATCGCTACGCGGTGCTTGAGCATGCCGTCAAAAAAGCCAGAGGCAATCGAGCTGAAGTCATTGAGCAAATCAATGAAGCCATCAACCACCGATTAAAAAGTGAGTCCATTCCTGCGCAAGTCATTGGTCGCGAAAAACATCTATACAGCCTCTATAAGAAAATGAAATACAAAAAACTCAGCTTCGATGAGATTTTGGATATTTTTGCATTTCGGGTTGTGGTTAATACGGCAGATGAATGTTATCGTGCCCTTGGCTCAGTCCACTCACTTTATAAACCTTTCCCTGGACGCTTCAAAGACTATATTGCCATCCCCAAAAGCAATGGTTACCAATCCCTTCATACCGTGCTCTTTGGGCCTTTTGGTGCCTATATTGAAATCCAAATCCGTACCAATGAAATGCATGAAGTGTCCGAGCACGGCATCGCTGCGCACTGGGTTTATAAACAAGATCCTACAGACGAAGGCAAGCCGTCAGAACGCCAACTGAATGCCGTTGAAATCCGGGCGCAAGAATGGGTCAAAAACTTACTCGAAATTCAACAAGGCGCGGGAAACTCACTCGACTTTTTGGAAAATGTCAAAATCGATCTCTTTCCAAATGTGATCTATGTTTTTTCACCCAAGGGTGACATTATTACCTTGCCAGCAGGTTCGACAGCAGTGGATTTTGCTTACGCCGTACACACCAATGTTGGGCACGGCACCGTTGGCTGTCGAGTCGATAAAAAACTCATTCCGTTGCGCACCCGTTTAGAAACGGGACAAACGGTTGAAATTATTCGCAGCAAAGAATTACAACCAAACCCCTCTTGGCTACAATTTGTCACTACCGCCAAAGCCCGCTCGCAAATCCGTGCGTTTTTGAAAAATCAGCAATCCGAGTCAGCACAAGCTCTTGGACAAAGACTCTTAACCAAGGCATTAAGAAGTTTCAATATGTCATACGAAGCACTAACAGAGTCGATTCGTCAACGCATTACCGAAGCCCTTAAACTCAGCGACTGGAACCATCTTTTGGAAGAAATTGGCCTAGGAAAGCGTCTTGCCAACCTGGTATCAAAACAGATTCATGACTTGGTTCTTGGCAAAGAAGACACCATTACCCTGCAAAATGCGGTTGAAAACAATGCTGAACCGCTGGTTATTTCTGGCACCGAAGGCATGGCCATTAACTATGCGGGTTGCTGCCACCCAATACCCGGCGATGATATTATTGGCTTTATCAGTGCTGAAAAAGGACTGGTCATTCATCGTCAAGAATGTAGAAACGTCAAACAGTTTAAAAACCATCCTGAAAAATGGCTTGATGTTAGCTGGGAAGAGAACATCACCCAAACCTTTGACGTTGAACTCCAACTCGAAGTCCGCAATACCCGTGGAGCGCTAGCAACCATCGCCAGCAATATCGCTGAAATGAAGACCGACATTGATCGGGTGAGATCCGAAGATAAGGATGAAACCTATAGCTTAATGAACATCGTCATTCACGTACACACCCGCAAGCACCTAGCGGATGTCATGCGCAAACTGAAACGGCTACCCATCGTCGAAAAAATCCAGCGCCTCTAGCGCCTACACACCCTAAAACCCCCAGGCCTGGGAATTTACCCCCTCTTAGTAGGGGTTGTCATTACCGACTCATACCTTAAACTGAAGCCAAAAAGTCATTATCGCTCTATTTAATCCACAAAATCGAATGATTCACTCAATGTAAACAAGGGTATTCAAACCTTTGCGGAAGAAGTCGTTCGATAATTCAGCTGAGCGGTGAAAAGGTGCGTTATACCGACTATATGCATGCGAGGCTAAATAACAAATTACATAATAACGGAGATTGGAATCATGAAGCTTATTACGGGTAGTTTAATTTCTATGGTGCTTGTTTTGTCAGGCTGTGTCAGCAGTGGTCCAACCAAGCCAGATGATCCATACAAAGTTGATAACGCCAACGCGTTCGAGGGCAAGCAGAAAGTCGCCATTGGTTCTTTCAAAATCTCGTTTGTGACTTTTGACAAAAGCTCTTCCAAGGCCACTGGCGGAATGATGAGTTCCGGCTCAGAGTATGCAAAAGTGACCCTACGTGCAAAGCTTGAAGGGGTGGACGACAAGACCTTCCAAAAAATTACCGACCAAGCCTATAAAGATTTCACCAATAAGCTCGAAAAAAGTGGTTACACGGTCATTGACCGTTCGGCCATCACCAATGCCAAAAGTTACTCCGAGATGGAAACCGTTCCCAACCCGCACAAGCAGCAAGCATCGTCACTTAAATCTGTGACTGGCGGAAGCCGCAGGGAAGCAACCTTCTCTCCGACGGGTCTACCACTCTACCACGCCAGCTTCATGGGTAGTGCACCCAAATCGGTTCCACATTTAATATATTCCGTTGCCAATGAAAGTGGCGTCCCCATACTGAATGTTCACATGTTCGTCCATTTCGCATACTTCCAAGGACAGACCCAGAATGGAGATGACAAAAAAGCCACTGTTAATCTAGGTCAGGTTGTTCGCACAGAAGATGGTTCACTGGTTGCCCTCGCCGTTGGCCATTCAGGCACTTTCAGCAACCCCAACGGTACGATCCAACTCACCTGGGGAGAGTCGACCACAATGCCTTACGGAACAACAAAGGACGCCACCTCAGGTGCTCAAAAAGCGGCCAATACTTTTTCATCCGTCGTAGGCATGTTTAGTGGTGGAAGCAGCTCAGCCAAGGAACTCATTATCACGGCTGATCCCGAGAAATACAGCACCGCTGCTCTGGATGTCATCGAACGGACAAATGGCGGTTTCATCAACAAGATGGCCAAGTTGCGTAATTGAAGTCTTCTTTAATGCATTGGCATGACATGGCACAAAAGC
>CBFHUY010000126.1:0-5638 GCA_965658885.1 Hydrogenovibrio sp. | reverse complement strand
TAGAAAAATTTGCTGACGCCTATCCCCATCAATTATCTGGTGGCATGAAGCAACGCGTCGCCATTATTCGCGCCCTGGCCAATCAACCCAAAGTATTGCTTATGGATGAACCCTTTGCCGCGCTTGACCCGCAAAATCGTCTGAAGATGCAGCAATATCTGCTCGAAATTTGGCAAAACATCGATATCACCATTTTCTTTATTACCCACGACCTTGATGAAGCCATTTATCTGGCTGACCGCATACTGGTATTGGATGCCAATCCAGGGCGCGTTCATGAAGTGGTATCCGTGCCATTACCGAGGCCACGCCAAGCCAATACTCTGCTCGATCCAGCTTTTTTGGCCACCAAAGAATACCTACACAGTTTGGTGCATCCGCCGCAACCCGAAGTGGATCTGGAAGAAAAACTGAGTATGGTTCGATTGGTTCCTGTCAATGCCCAAGTGCCGGATATCTTCTAATGACGGCGCCAAACCTAGTCAGAACCAGTGCGTCGCTACCGGCTGAAGTCCTTGCAAGTTTAGATCAATTGGTGATTGATCGCGGATTCCCTAACCGATCGGCATTGCTCACCGAAATCATTCAAAAAGAAGTCGCAGCCTTCCAACAAGATTACACCAACGACATTATGGCAGGCACACTCACGCTGGTTTATGACCATGCAGTACCGGGATTACAACTAAAACTGAATCAACTCAAACATCAGTTTGTCGCTGAAATCATTTCATCTACGCAGATTCAACTGATGAACCACCACACTTTAGAAGTGAATCTCATGCAAGGTCCCGCACAAGACCTCAATCGCATTAGCCAAAAAATACTGTCACACCGGGGCGTTAAAACCGGCAAGCTCTATTTAACCAACTCCGCCTTGCCGCCGATTTACACCCCACAACAACCCCAATCACAGGAGAAAAATCATGCCCACTAAGCTGAATTCCACGGCAAAAACACCCAGGCCTGGTCATTTTATATGGCAAGAACAGTTACCGGGCGGCGCCCATTGGTCAGGCGTGATTCGACGCGGCACCCTGCTCACCTTGACCGATTTACAAGGCGGTGCCAATGTCGCCATGCTGATGAATAATCTCGAAGTTAAAAACGAGCGCTTCAATATGCCCGATACCCTCAAAGCACAAAAAACCGCTTTCTTAACCCAGCCGAATATGTGTTTTAGCGATATGGGTCGCGTCATGTGTTCCATTGTTGAAGACAGCTGTGGCTGGCATGACCCGCTGGGTGGCATCTCCAATGCGGAACTGGTGCGCCAAAAATACGGTGAAAAATCCTACCAAAGCGCACATAACGATTATTACAAAAACGGCCATGACAGCCTATTGAACGAACTGGGCAAGTGGGGGCTGGATGAAAGCGACATTATGCCCACGGTCAACTGGTTTAGTAAAGTAGCGGTCGATGACTCGGGGAATCTATGCTATTCCCCCAATCATTCCACAGCCGGCAACGCTGTGACCTTACGCTTTGAAATGGACTGCATTGTCTGCCTAAGCACGGTGCAACATCCGCTCGATCCCAATCCAAACTATGAGCCCAAGCCGATTCAACTCACGGTTAATCGTGCTGACCCAGTTGCCAAAAATGATCCCTGCCGTCTGCATCGCCCCGAAAACGAGCGCGCCTATTACAACACCAAGATTTACTACGGAGAGAATCCCGATGACTAAACCCACATTTGATGAAAGCCGAATTGTTTACCGAGCGGTAGTGGAAGCCGGTGATCCTTGGATGCATGAAGTGCCCGCTGATCACTTTTTCCGCATCGTCGATTTGGAAGGCAATCAGGCTGTCGATACGCTGTTTTATAATGCGCATGACCACACGGAACGCTATTCGGCAACCGACACCATTCGTGAACAGGGCAATCTCTATCTCACCACCGACTCGGTTTTGCGTTCCAATCATCGCAATCCCATGCTCACCATTGTCGATGATACCTGTGGTCGCCACGATACCATTGGCGGTGCCTGTTCGGCAGAAAGCAATACGGTGCGCTATGCCATTGAAAAACGCCACATGCACTCTTGCCGTGACTCGTTTTTAATGGCACTCGGCAAGTGTGAATGCCACCAAAACCAACCGATGACCATTAGCGACTTATCCAGCAATATCAACTTCTTTATGAATGTACCTGTGTCGCCAGACGGTCATTTGGATTTTGACGATGGTATCTCCGCGCCCGGTCGCTATGTGGAAATGCAAGCACACATGGATGTTTTGGTGCTCGTCAGCAATTGCCCACAACTCAATAATCCCTGTAATGGCTATAACCCAACCCCAGTTGAAATGATTATTTGGAAGTAAGTCTTCCAACAAAAAATACATTAACCCCCTTGGGACGACCCAAGTGTAGAAAAATCGAATCAGAACGGTCTGAAAAAGGAAACACCATGTTTAAAAAAGTGCTCATTGCCAACCGCGGCGCGATTGCCACGCGCATTATTCGCACCCTTAAAAAAATGCAAATTGGCTCGGTGGTGCTCGCTTCGGATGCCGACCGAGCGTCCTTGCATGTGCAAGAAGCCGATGAAGTCATTTTCTTAAAGGGCAATGCCGCCACTGAAACCTATTTAAATGTGCCCGTCATTTTAGAAAAGGCTCAAGAACTGGGGGTCGATGCCATTCATCCTGGCTATGGTTTTCTCAGTGAAAACACCAGCTTTGCTGAAAGTTGCCAGCACCTCGGCATTGCCTTTATCGGCCCAGAACCACAACATATTCGCGACTTCGGTCTCAAACACACCGCTCGTGAGCTTGCTATTCAAGCCAAGGTGCCACTGTTACCCGGTTCCGGCTTATTAGATTCGATTGACCATGCGCTGGAAGAAGCCGAACGCATTGGCTATCCGGTGATGCTAAAAAGTAGCGCTGGCGGCGGCGGAATCGGCATGCAACGCTGTGATACCGCTAAAATATTAGCCGACGCCTATGAGCAGGTTGCGCGCATGAGCCAAAATGCCTTTGGTCAAAATGATTTGTTTTTAGAAAAATTCGTGGTCAATGCCCGCCATTTAGAAATCCAGATTTTCGGTGATGGGCAAGGCAAGGTGGTGTCTTTTGGTGAACGCGATTGCTCATTACAACGCCGAAATCAAAAAGTGGTGGAAGAAACGCCTGCCGTGGGCATTGCCCGCAGTCAAATTGCTGAAATGGAAGCGCACGCCATTCGTTTAGGCGAGCTGGTCAATTACAAATCGGCCGGCACCGTGGAATATGTTTATGATGCCGACAATCAACAATACTACTTCCTAGAAGTGAATACCCGCCTACAAGTGGAACACGGCATTACCGAAGCGGTACGCGATGTCGACTTGGTGGCTTGGATGATTCACGTTGCTTATCAAGCCGAATTCCCTGAAACGGTCAAACCGGCATCGGGTCACGCCATTGAAGTGCGTGTTTACGCAGAAGACCCTTTTAAAAATTTCCAACCCAGCTCTGGCAAACTCACCGGCTGGCAAATGCCAAGCGACTGCCGGGTGGATACCTGGTGTTCACGCGGACAAGAAGTCAGCTCCTTCTACGACCCTATGCTGGCAAAAATCATCGTGAAAGGCGAACACCGCGAACAAGCGGTGCAAAAACTGCAAACCGCTATGGTAGAAACCCGTATCGACGGTTTTGAAACCAATATTATGTTTTTAGAAGCGTTGAGCATGGCACCGGCATTTATTGAAGCGGACGGGCTTTACACCCAATTCCTCAACCATTTTAGTTACGCCCCCAGCACCGTTGAAGTCACGAATCCGGGCACCCATTCCATGTTGGTCAGCTATCCTGGCCGAGTTGGCTTTTGGGATATCGGCGTCCCCCCTTCTGGGCCAATGGATGCCTTATCGCACCAACTCGCCAACCGCTGCTTAAATAACCCAACCGATGCCGCCACCATTGAAATGACGGTGTCGGGGGTCAGCTTAACCTTTGACCGTGACACGGTGATTTGTATTACCGGTGCCGATATTCGCCCCACTCTTGATAAACAACCCATTCCGCAAAATGAAGCGGTCGTGGTCAAAGCCGGCCAACAACTCAAATCCAAAGTGATTCAATCTTTAGGTCAGCGTGCTTATTTAGCCGTGCTTGGCGGTTTTGATGTGCCCGATTATATGGGCAGCAAAACCACCTTCTCACTGGGGAAATTTGGTGGTCATGGTGGACGCTTATTGCGCGCAGGGGATGTCTTACATTTATCTCGCAAGCTGTCCGATGACGCAGTTAAAAACTTTGTTCCAAGCACCTTGCCCGCCGAACTCTTGCCCACCATAGAAAACACAGTGGAAATCGCCGTTATTTACGGCCCGCAAGGTTGTCCCGATTTCTTTACCGAACAAGACATCGACACCTTCTTTAGTACCGATTGGGAAGTGCATTACAACTCCAGCCGCACCGGCATTCGCCTTATCGGCCCCAAACCACAATGGGCGCGTACCTCAGGCGGCGAAGCCGGTTTGCACCCATCCAATATTCATGACAATGCCTATGGCATTGGCGCGATTGATTTCACGGGCGATATGCCGGTCATTCTGGCGCAAGACGGCCCGAGTTTAGGCGGTTTTGTTTGCCCTGCCACCATTATTGAAGCCGAACAATGGAAGATGGGGCAATTGCGCCCAGGGGACAAAGTGCGTTTTAAACCCGTGTCCACTGATGTTGCTGAAACCGCTTTAAAAGCGCAAGCAAAAGCGATTGCTGATTTAAACACCGATGCACTCATCACGCTGCCATTCTTATCAGCACCCACCGATCAATCTTGCCTAGCGCATGAAATTTCCAGTGACCAGCATGAGTTTGGCGTCAAGTATCGCCGCTCAGGTGATAGCCGCATTTTGATTGAATATGGCGCAATGGAACTCGACTTGGCATTACGTTTCCGAATTCAAGTATTGGTTGAGAAGCTCAAAGCCCTTAAAAACGACCAGGCCTGGACATTTTTGCGGGATTTAACCCCTGGCATTCGCTCACTGCAAGTCCACTACGACCCCAAACAGATTTCACAAGCCGATTTGGTCAAGCGCCTAATCGCGCTTGAAGCAGAAATTTCTTCGGCCAAAGACCTCACGGTAAAAAGCCGCATTGTCCGTTTACCGTTATCCTGGGATGATCCCAGCACCAAATTGGCGATTGAAAAATATATGCAATCGGTTCGCCCCGACGCGCCTTGGTGCCCAAGCAATATTGAATTCATTCGCCGTATTAATGGCCTTGAGTCTATTGAAGAAGTGAAACGCATTGTGTTTGAAGCCAAATATTTGGTGATGGGATTAGGCGATGTCTATTTAGGCGCGCCTGTGTCCACGCCGCTCGATCCGCGTCATCGCTTGGTCACCACCAAATACAATCCCGCGCGCACCTGGACACCCGAGAATGCGGTCGGGATTGGCGGCGCCTATATGTGTGTCTATGGCATGGAAGGTCCTGGCGGTTATCAGTTTGTGGGGCGTACCATTCAAATGTGGAATGCCTATCACACCACCGATTTCTTTCCGCAAGGCAAACCCTGGTTATTGGAATTCTTCGACCAAATTCAATTCTACCCGGTCAGTGAAGCAGAGCTGGCGCAAGCGCGTTTGGATTTCCCATTAGGCCGCTATCCGATTGATATTGAAGAAACCACCTT
>CBFHUY010000125.1:0-5687 GCA_965658885.1 Hydrogenovibrio sp. | reverse complement strand
AAACGCTGATTTGCATCAAATTTTTTAGTCGCATAACGACGCGTTAAAATCGTCTCTAAGTTCATATAAAACACCTTATTTGATTTGATCTAAAAACGACCAGAACCATTGTGCTCTTTAAGTAGGGTCGTTTAGGAGTTGATTCAAGAAACGGTTTCGTAAGTTTCAACCAACCTAAGATATAACTGTTCCGCAGAAAATTCGGTGAGGGTGTCAATGATTTCAAACATCACCACATTATCCTCTTTTCCATTCCAAATCTTAAGATAGGTTCCTTCTTTATAGCCATGATCTTGTCGAAATTGGTTTAACACATGCTTGGCCATATAGATTTGGTGCAACTGTTCAAAACTCAGGTCGGCGACCTGACAGCCATTAAAAAAGGCTTCCGCTAAGGTCGCTAGATATTCTTCCGTTACATCGGTCTTTTGCAAAGCAATCGCCATCATCATTTCATAGATTCGAACCTGAGCGGATGTTGATAAATGATTCAGGTCATATTCATCCGCATCAGTGCTATCGGCCAAGGCTTTATTAAGCAATTCAGCCGCCTTATCCAATTCGAAATGCGCCAAAGCCAAACTCAATAGGAAATGCCAAATATCCACCAGTTCAACGCGAACATTTTCAATATCAACTTGCGCATCCACGCTCTTCCAATGCTTCCACGGATAACTGTCAATTAACTCTGCCGCTTCCATAACGATACAGCGCCGCCAATCAATTTCTTTGCCTAAATGGGTCACCCCTGAACGCCAATCCGCGCCATTAGTCATCTCATTTAAAGCATTTTGCATCGTCAGCATTTCTTGGATGGCAGGTCGTTTTTGCATCTTTACCTCTTAAAGTGATTTTTAGAATTGGAAATTTAAGAAAAATATTAGCATAAAAACGGGTTAAAACCACCAGGCCTTTATGCCCCTTGTGAGTATGGTGATTTTAGACATCACTATTGTATTTGCGCGCATCATCATTGAGCAAATAGGTCTCAAAACCAAATACTTTACCTGCCCAGATAAAGATGAGCCACACCATCAAGCCAAATGCCATATAGCCAAAATAACCTTCCAAAGGCATTTCTGAAAAGAGATGAATCACATTAACGTAAGGCACGTCATACACCCAATAGTTTGGATTAGCAATAGGGTCTGTTGGATGGGCACTGCCGAAATTCCACATTTCCCAGAAGAACCCATTGAATAAAGAAGACAGTGCAATCAGAATCATCGGACTCCAGTTGCCCTTTGCCAGCTCACTGAGTGGAGATGGAATCTTCATAACAACCAACACCCCAGCGAAAACCATCATTGTGCCGATCCAAAGCGCCCAAAAGAATGGATAAGGATAAAATACCATAATGACCATAAGCGCCAAGCCAATAATCAACAACGGGTATCCTGGTAATTTGATTTTTGGCCCCGCCGAATATTTAACAGCCAGTTTTGGGAACGTATGTAACAAGGTGTACCACTCAAAGACTGCAGGCCAAACGGTGGTATAGGCGATCAAAAATAGAATGACAACTTCTGTATGGGATAACGCAGGGATCAATACTGAATTCGGGTAATACCAGTTACCCAATGCAAAGTAATCAAAATATTCAAAATAGAACCATGCAAACATCGACACCACAAGCGTAATGATAACGAGCTTTGGTTTTTTACTCATCAACGAATAACCACCACTTCTTGAATAAACTAGGCCGTCAATGACCGTAATAAAGCCCCACCAGAGTGGTGTAAATGCTAGGTAAACTAGTTCAATATATTGCTCAGGTCTTACCCACATCAAATACCAAAAAATCAACGTAACCAGTCCCCCCAACCAAAACCACCAAGGCAATGGCTTGGGCTCATAAGGTGAAGGAGGTTCAACAGGCTTAAAACCGAATTTTTGCGGAAACACTAAAAAAATAACCAGCAATATTTCGATAACCATGAGCGCAAGAAACACCCATAGATTAAAGCCTGGTGTCGGTGGTTCTAAAATTTGTAAAGGCGGAAACATCCCAAAACCAGGTGGTAAATGATCGGCATAGGCAAACCAAGATGCGATTAACGGAAAAATAGTTAACAAGATAATTGGTAAAACCAACCTTTTTTTGGATACAAACATGGCTACCCCTCCCTAACATTAACCTTACCAAGCGCTTTTTTTGCCTTGCGCTGGTGTTTGTTTTCGTACATGCGAATATCCGCTAAGTTTTTTAGATCAGACATATTAGACACTTCATGCACAAAAGCAGTCCCAGCACTGGCACCTATATTCTCAAATCCTAACTCATGCATTTGACACGTCACCTTCTGTATTAACTCCGTCACTCTTTTTGAATACCCGTCCAAACAGATCACAGCAAATTCATCCCCGCCAACTCGATAAATACAACCGTTATCGCCCAACCCCTGCTTCATAAAGTTGGCAAAACGGGTCAGCATTTCGTCTCCTTTTTCATGCCCAAAGTGGTCGTTGTAATACTTTAGGTTATCCATATCGATATAGGTTAATGACGCTTCTTTATCTGTTAAAGAAGCCAAAGCCACATCCAATGCATAACGGTTTGGAATCTGGGTTAACGCATCTGTCTGAGCCAGTTTTTTATTATGGTCGAGGCGAAGTAATATTTTCATTCGATCACGGTACAGTTCGCCAACTTGATACGTCATCACCAGCGCAAGTAGAATGACCTCCATGGCAACCGATGCCAAACCATAATGCTCCACAAAAAGCGTATTTGAACTTAACTGCGTGGGAATCGTCGCCATACTGGCAAAAATAATGAACGACATCAATGAAATCAAATACAAACGCGCCACGATACGCCCTTGGAATGATAAAGTAATGCCCACGACCAAACCATAAAATAAAAACACCCAAACCCCATAACGCGCCATCTCATTGACCCAGTTTGGTGATAGCATCCCAAACAGAGCAAATACTGCTATCACAAAGAGCGCCATCACACCTATTTTGTGAAGCAACTTGTTTTTTAATGGATTGATATCCAAAAGTTTCATCACAAACAGCACATAAATAAAATTAGAAATTAGAATGGGAAAGGAAATTAAGTAGAAGTTATGCCAGTTAAATAATTGAGAAAAAATCTGATGGGCACCTGCATTAAACAACAAGTTAGAGAAGATGAAAACGGCATACAAAATTTCGGTATTACGTGAACGCGCAAAAGAAAGCGCCCCATAATAAATTCCCATCGACAGAAAAATACCAATCCCGATCAAGACGACGGCATTGCCCAGTTTTATTTCCTGTTGATAATCTGCAAGTTTGCTGACATAGGGCACTGGCTGTGCAATAAAGTACGGTGAGGCCACTTCAGCAAGCACCTGATATTGCCCAGCATTAAAATGAAAGCTGCGGCCATGACGGAGAAAAAACGGATCGGGTTCATAACTGCCAATCCCGCCATCAGCCCGTTCAATCAGCTTATTCTGCTGGTCATAAAGATAAAAAGAGAATTGATCAATAACAGAGGTGTTTTTAAAGTCAATAACATAAAACCCATCTTCTTCAATCGTCAGTTTCCCCGAATACAGATAATGGCCACCGACTAAAGAAATGCCGTCCACCTGCTGTAAGCTATCTTTCAATTCAGGTTGCTCAGGATTAAAAGACGACTGCTCGGACAGACTAAACAACTGCCAATCAACATTGAGCGCCTGGGCATTCGCACGACCGGCAAAAACAAGGCAAAGGCATAAACCCGCGAAGAGTAAAACCTTGTAATTTGAAAAATAGCTGTGATTTTGCACGTATATCTCTTATTCAATATGAGAAAACAGGAAATTAACCACCCAACGCAGGGTTGGCCACATTTGACTCACCCAAAGAGGGATAATTTTGTTTAACGCTAACGGACCCATTAAGTCCTTTTAACAACACCAAACCTGAACTATCTTATGCTTTTTCAAGAATAAGTATAGGAAAATATAACTATTTTTTTAACAAAACTTCTTTACCTATCATTAATAAAACTTAGGCATAATTCATTAAAAACATCAGGCCTGGTTGGATTTGAGCTAAATAGAAGGGACTGCTCTCTACCAGTAAGCAGGGTTGTCTTGATTATCAATCGCAGCACACAATTCTGAGGCAAGATGACCAATCAACAGACCTTCCTCTTCACTTTCAGAATCACGAAAACGGAATAAAACAGCTGATGCACTTCATCTTGGTTAGCGGCTTTAAGCCTTTTATAAATCATAACGATGAATTCACTGGTGGCGTGAGCATAATGTGTTGACTGAGGGTATGCAAGTCTCGCCAAGCTCGACTAAAGGACGTCGTTTCAAACACCGCCAGCATCCCTGAACGGACTTTTAAGCCATCCACCATCTGCACGCAGCTTTGTACCATTTCTATCGATTCTTGATGAATCTTCTGGGTGAGTTCAGCAGAAGGCGTTTGTTTCTGTTGCGCAACCACCCAAACTTGTTCAGCCCGTTGATATAACTGATTACGCGCCTTGGCCACTAACTGTTGTGCCTGATCGCATTGCTGTTGAATGGGAGCTGTCTCCAGCAAAGAGGTTGTCGTGTCTTGCATCGGCCTCTGTCGAGCAAATGCCGTAAACGCATCTAACGCATGCTGAGCAATGCCGATAGCCACACTGGTGAATGTCAAGTAGGCCAAAACTTCTAATGAACAAAAGAAAATCGGATCATTCAATAACGGTTTTTCAACCAATGAAAAGGTATAGGATTTTGGAACTTCAACCGAATCCACGGAGAAGTCATGACTGCCTGTCGCCTTCATGCCAAATACCTTCCAGGTTAAATACTGAGTGACTTTTGATGCCGGAACCGCAATCGATAAGATTTCGTTCTCCGTCCCTTCCACCACACAATTCGCCGTAAACCAAGTGGCATAGTCTGAGCCACTGGCATATTTCCAGCGTCCTGACACTTCAAATCCTAGATTTAAAGGCTTCGCCACCCCACTCGGCATCCCGGACCCAGCAATTAAAGCGTGCTCAGGTGAAAAGATTTCCCGTGCAGCCGCTTCCTCAAGAAAACCGGAAAACAAACCGCCACCTGCGCCAATCATGACCAACCAACCCGTTGCACCATCGGCTGAAGCAATGGTTTCAAACACTTTTAAAGCCGTGACTAAATCAGTCGCTTCACCATTATATTTTTCAGGGATAAACAACCGAAACAACCGCTGCTCAAAAATCGCATTCAATACCGCGGGTTGCAAGCGCCCCTCCTGCTCTGAAGCTTCAGCACCTTGTTTAATAATCGGCAAAATGGATCGAACGTTTTCAAGTAACTTTTCAGAAGAATGGTGAATAGACATAGCGTTATAACAACTTTTTTAAATGGATTGTGGATGACATGAATGATTTGTGATCTATTCTAAAGAATAAAAAATGCTGTTTTTAAATATTTCTATTCATTATTTGGCCAGTCCCATGACACTCAATCCGATGAGGACAACCAACAGCATAAAACTCCCAATAATGACTTGCCAATCAGAAAGGGTCGTTTCCCAACGGGTTCGCCAATCGTTTTTGAGCAGATGGGAGGATTGCCAATGCCGCCAACATCGAGCCGCCAGGCGTTTATAGGCTTGCCATTTTCGATTCAGGCGTTTCAATTGACTTTGTGCGCTGCACCCCACCCATTGATACCAGACCAGCACGTCACCAGGGGGCGTTGTCAATTCAGGCC
>CBFHUY010000124.1:0-5689 GCA_965658885.1 Hydrogenovibrio sp. | reverse complement strand
TTAGAGAACTTCTATGACACCATGATTATGACCCGTTTTTCCAATCTTTCAACCATCCTATTGTTGTCGGTATTGGGGATTGCTTTAATGCAAGGAGTGGTTTTTACTATATTGGCTTGGGTTCTGGGCTTGCCGGGACTCTTTATTGGGTTGGCAATTGCTATTACCTCCTTTATTCCATTAGTCGGTGCGGCGCTCGTTTGGGTGCCCTTAAGTTTATTATTGGCGGCTCAAGGTGACTATGTTTCAGCCGGTTGGGTGGTGTTTTTCGGTGCAGTGGTGAATGGGTTTTTGATTGATAATTTATTGCGACCATTATTGATTCGGCGCATTGCTAATTCGCTGGGGGGCGCATCGGATGAACTCGCCGTCGCCAATCATACCTTGATTACGGTACTGGCGACCTTCGCCGGGTTAATTCACTTTGGTATGATTGGTTTGTTCTTTGGTCCGGTGATTGCGGCAATGGCCATTACCATCTTTGATGTGTATGCCCATAAAAATTCGGAATTATTGGATCGTAGTTGAATAATCGAGTTGCCCGTAGTTAATTGAATTGTTTTTGGGGGCATTAAAAACATCAATAAGCCCGGCGAGAGTGAAGTGGTATTATCCTCTAAATGATGCAAAAACCATCAGTTCTGAAAACCTTTTTGAGGAGGATGTTATGGAAAAACGCAAGTTAGTAAGCTTGATTGCGATGAGTTTATTCACGACGCTGAGTTGGGCGCAACAGAATGAAGATCCGTTTGTGGCTGGGTTTGAACGTTGGGCTGAAGAAGTGAGTTGGCAGGATGAAGGTGTCATGTCTGGTGCCGCGCAAACCTATGTGAATGAAGCTAAATCGACAATCCGTTCTGCGGGTTATATTGGCAAAACCTTGCCACTTCCTAAAGCGGTTAAGGTCGCGGAAGGCGTTTATACGGTCGTCGGCAGCCAGATTTGGCATAATCCATCTAATTTCGGTTTCAATAATAATATTTCATTTGTCATTTTTGACGATGGCGTATTTGTGTTTAATACCGGAGCCAATCCAGCAATTTCCTATAGCGTTCATCAGCAAATCAAACAAATTACCGACAAACCGGTGAAGTGGGTGGCGGTAGAAAATAACCAAGGGCATGCTTATTTTGGTGCAAGCTATTGGGTCGATATTGGCGTGAAACACTTATATTCCAGCGATATGGCCAATGGCCAATTTGATGTTGGGTTTGAACGCGCTAAGGCCGAATGGTCGGAACGGGTTGGCAAGGCATTGATGAACGATGTTCGTAATGTCTCAGACCGGTTTACAACCTTCGATAATGAGATGAAGGTTGATGTAGGGGGCGGTGAAACTATTCAATTAATTGATTTTGGTCCAGGTCATACACCCGCTTCGACTAGTGTTTATATTCCATCTCGCAAGCTGTTACTGGCAGGCGATTTAGCCTTTAATCAACGGATGCCGGTGATGTTTACCTATACCAATAGTATGGCTTGGATGGAGTCGTTTGAAGCGATGATGGCACGAATTCCAAAAGATACCACGGTTGTCCCAGGGCATGGAACGCCAACTGATATGGCAACGGTGAAGAAGCAGACTTATGATTATTTCCGCTATGTACAATCAGAAGTGCAAAAAGTTGTCGATGAAGGCGGAGATTTAGAAGCCGCTGAAAATGTTGATCAGTCGAAGTATCAAGATCGTCCGGTCTTTGAACAGGCTGCCAAAAACAATGCGCGTAAAATATACTATGAAATTACCGGTGGCGTCTTTTAGAGCGCACGGAAAAATCGCATAAAAAACGACCAGGCCTGGTCGTTTTTTTTATGGAGTGATAGCCGGGTTCTGTTGATGATAGTGTTCAATAAAGGTTAGTGCTTCTTGGGCATTGATGGGTTTCGAAAGATAATAGCCTTGAATCTCTTGGCAGCCCATTTTCATTAACATGACGGCTTCTTCCGCGTTTTCGATGCCTTCGGCAATCACCTGACGATTCATGCTGTTGGCAATGGCAATAATCGCTCTTACAATGGCTTGGTCGCCGAGGTTGACCGTCATATCTTTGATAAACGCGCGGTCGATTTTTATATATTCGACGGGAAACTTTTGTAAGTATTCGAGTGAGGAGTAGCCAGTGCCAAAGTCATCAATGGCAATGGTCGCGCCCGTTGCTTTTAACGCTTCTAATGTTTGCAATGCAGAGTCTGGATTTTGCATCGCAATACCTTCTGTAATTTCCAAATCAAGTAATTCAGCGGGCAATTGTGCCTCTTTAAGCACTTGTTCAATATGGCCAGCCAGGTCTGTTTTTAGGAATTGACGGGCTGATAAGTTAATGCCGACTCGGATCGAATGGCCTTGATCATGCCAAGTTTTGGCTTGATTGACGGCACTGCGTAATGTCCAATCACCAAAAGCGTGTATTAAATCCATCTCTTCAATAATCGGCACAAATTCAGCAGGGGAGATCATGCCCAGTTCTGGGTGTTGCCATCTGACCAAGGCTTCAACGCCGACGATTTTATTGGTTTGTAAATTGAGTTGCGGTTGATAATGCAACACAAATTGATCTTGTTGAAGCGCTTGATGCAAGGCGGTCTCTAAAGTGAGCCGTCTTGAATGGTCGGGTTGTTGTTGACGGTCATAGAACCGGAATTGGTTACCACCCGATGCCTTGGCATTTTTTCGTGCTTGCACAGCGGCGTTCAGTAGGTCCGCACTTTTGAGCCCATCTTTAGGTGGGATAGCGATGCCGGCACTGGTCTCGATATGAACAACCGTTTGGGCTATTTCAAAGGGAATTGAGAGTTCTGCTTGTAAAGACTCTATCCAAGATTCGAGTTTTGCCGTTGGCATTTTCGAATTAATCAGAATACAAAATTCATCAGCACTTATTCGTGCACATGGATAATTGTGACTCAGGTATTTGCGGAGCCGATTGGCAAAGTCACTTAAAAATTCATCTCCTTGAGCGTGTCCAAGGGTATTGTTAATGAGATTAAAACGATCAATATCAATCGAAATGACAGCCAGTGAGTCGGTGCCATGGAGTTCAGATAAGGCTTTATCCAGTTGTTGGGTGAAATGAAATCGATTGCTGAAATGGGTAATCGGATCATAATGCGTTTGAAATTCGAGTGCTTTTTCAGTCTGCAGTAGGTCTGAAATATCTTGAATCACACCGAAAATCTTTTGATTTTCATCTAGTTCTGCAATGACTCGAATATGATAGGTTTGACTTGAAAAAATGAGATCGTGCTGTAAAGAAATGCGGTCGGACTCTCCTTGGATTAAGGCTTGAGCAGACAATTGAATGTCAGGAATTTGTTCTTCAGGAACCAACTGCAAATAATCGGCAAGATTTTGTGGGCTTTGGCCGGATTGCAGTGCGAACAGTTGGATTAAGCCTTCTGACCACGTCATTTGGTCTTTTTGAGGACACCATTCCCAAAAACCTAGGCGTGCGACTTCCTGGGCATGGGATTGATGCAGTTGTGCCCTTGTCAGTTCCTGGGTTAAGCCGTAGGTTCTTAAAGCGTATCGCACTCGTCTGACTAAAAGCGGCCAATTTATCGGCTTGGTAATGAAGTCGGTGGCGCCGGCAGAGAAGGCAGAATCTATCGCATGAATGTCATCCAATCCCGTTAGCATTAAGATGGGCACGGGATGGATATGAGGCATCGATCTTAGCGCTTTACAGGTTTCAAAGCCATCCATGCCAGGCATAATGACATCCAATAAAATGAGGTCAGGTTGTTGTGACTGACACATTTCGATGGCAGTTTGACCGCTTTCAGCTTGAATGAGGTGATAGCCTTCTTTCGCTAATATCTTTGAGAGTGTTAAGCGAATACTGGTATCGTCATCGATGACAAGAATGGTTTGTTGGCTCATATTTTCCAATGTCTTCTCAGGTAATCGGTCTATCGGTTTGCCATATAGTCCGAAATAGCCTGTTTTAGGTCGGCGGCATGTTTTTCAAGTTGTGGTAGCAGGGGGGTAATCCGATCAAGCTCGTCCGCTTTCCCAAATGCTTCTATTTGTCTTGATGTTTCAGATAATTGTAACCCACCAATATTCGCCGCACTACTCTTTAACGTGTGTGCTGCGTGAAAAACGGCGGAGGCTTGCTGTGCCTCCATTCCCAATAAAATATCGTTAATGAGCTTAGGTAGTTGTTCCAAGAAGGGCGTTAGAATGGCGTCCAAGTCGCCATCTAGTAATTCGTAAAGCTCATCAAGTGTTGGTTTTTCAAGTGTGGGATGGGGCATTTCTACAATTCCTTGTTTTCCATTTTGACCTATTTTATTCGGTATTCGAGCCGTGTTGCTACCCATTTTCTAAAAATTGGGGTTAGGACGGTATTTTAAAACGGCTTAATTAAGACTCAAAACTTTTGTCAATAATAACATGCTCAAATGAATTTGATGATAACAAATACGCTTAAGGTCGTTAATAATAGAACTGCTAGAGATTCCTTTTTGTCGGTTGGTGAATGAGACAAATGGGTTCTAGTTTTGAGGGAATGCCGTTGCCGCTAAGAGCGCTTGAATCATTGCAGTGACGCTGTCAGTTGCTAGGCCAACACCAATTCGTGTTTGTTGGGATTGCTCTATTAAAACATAGGCAATCGCTTTGGCCGTTTTACCTGATTCTAGTGCATGCTCATGGTAGTCCATAATTTCAACGGGTAGTCCAGTGCGTTGTGTCCAAGCATCGCAGAGTGCGCTGAGCGTACCATTTCCCTGTCCTTGCCAAGCGTCACCATCGATTTCTATCGTCAATTGCTCAAGTTCGCCTTCGCAATCCAAGTGGTAATGACGGATTTGGTGTTGGGGCTGGTTGAGTCCATAGTGATTGATGAAGCCGTCATAGAGTTGTTGGTGACTCACGATGCCGTCGGTGTTTTCAGCCAGTTGTTGAGCAATGGGCGCGAAGTCTTGTTGAACCCATTTCGGGAGGTTAAGCCCATATTCTTGTGCTAACACAAAGGCGGTTCCAGCTTTACCGGATTGGCTATTGACGCGGATAATGGCTTCATAATCGCGTTGTAAATCCTGTGGGTTAATCGGCAGATAAGCGACTTGCCATTGGGAATCATCTGTTTGATGCATGAGGCATTTGCGAATTGCGTCCTGATGACTGCCTGAGTAAGCGGTATAAACGGCTTCACCAACCCAAGGATGGCGGGGGTGGGTCGCAATACGAGTCACTTCTTCAAATAGCGGAATCCATTGATCGGGCTGAGAGAGGTCCAATTGAGGATCAATGCCTTCGCTGTAGAGATTCATGGCAAGGGTGACGATATCCATATTACCAGTCCGTTCGCCATTGCCTAATAAAGTGCCTTCGACTCGATCAGCCCCTGCCAATAAGGCCAACTCGGCGGCAGCAACCGCACAGCCACGATCATTATGGGTGTGTACTGAGATAATGGCGGCTTCGCGTTGGGGTAGCTGTTGAATAAAATATTCGACCTGATCGGCAAACCGATTGGGTGAGCTACTTTCAACTGTGGCAGGAAGGTTAAGAATACACGGATGCTGTTGGCTTGGTTGCCAAACGTCCATGACCGCCTGACAGACTTCAACGGCATAATCGGTTTCGGTTTGAGAAAAGCTTTCTGGGGAATATTCAAATGTCCACTGGGTTTCTGGATATTGCTCGGCATAGGTTTTGACCCATTGTGCGCCTTGAATCGCC
>CBFHUY010000123.1:0-5690 GCA_965658885.1 Hydrogenovibrio sp. | reverse complement strand
GACTGAAGGGTTTGCCGTTCTAGGATGGCTATGCCTGCAAAAAACATTAACGCGAATATTGGCAGAGATACCAACAGCAGTAACTTATTACGTAGTTTTAAATCTTTCAAATTTACCATAGTCAATCCTAGTTAATAAATAATACGGCCTTCAGAAAGCGACCAAGGAAGCACATGACAAGAAAATCATCTCAAGTCGAATGCCTCAAAATGTCTGTTTAACAGAAATTTAAATTTTAAAGAACGACACTTCTTCTTTTAATTTATCAGCCTCATGGCTCAAAGTTTCGGTCGTTGCGGTCGTTTCCTCAACCAAAGCTGCATTTTGCTGAGTAACGATATCTAATTCTGAAATCGCTTGGTTCACCTGTTCAATACCTTGAGATTGCTCAGTAGAGGCCAGCGCAATTTGGTTGACCTGTTTAACAACCGCATCAATATCTTCATTCACCTTCTGCAAGGTTTCTCCAGACTGCCGAACCAACTGTGTACCTTCACCTATATGCTCAACACTTTCATTGATTAACAGTTTGATCTCATTCGCCGCTTCGGCAGATTTCTGCGCCAGATTACGCACCTCGCTCGCAACCACAGCAAACCCTCGCCCTTGCTCACCGGCACGGGCAGCCTCAACAGCGGCATTTAAGGCCAACAGATTGGTTTGAAAAGCAATACTGTCAATAATCGTCACTATTTCCGAAATTTTTTGACCAAACTCCTGAATCAAATCCATCGCACTGATAGATTTCTGCATAAAGTCAGTAGCATCATTAATATCCATTTGGAATTCAATGACATTCTTGGCTGCTAAACTGGCTGTTTCCGAATTATTTGATACAGTTGAACTGATCTCATTCATCGTGGAACTACTTTGCTGCAGTGCCGAAGCTTGTTGTTGAACCCTCGCACTCAGTGAAACTGCACCATCCAGCACTTCCTTAGATTCTAGATCGACCAAATTTGCGGTCTCAACGGTTTTCTCAACAACCCCTCTCATGCGGGTCATGGCTCCATTTAACATGGATTGTAAGTCTTTTAGATCACCTTCAAATTCCGCACAAGATTGTGCCGTTAAATCCCCTGAAGACAACGCTTTGACAACGCCTTTAATTTCATCAATCGCTTTAGCTGTTATCCCAACCGCTTCATTTATTCCATCCTTAATACTGGCAAAAGTACCTTCCGCAGCGAAGGTAACACGGCGGTCGAAAATACCCTGTTTCATACCATCAATTACCGAAGCTATCTCTGATAACAATTTTGCTTCCTGGGTTCGATCTAACCACTCAACCACATAACCTAGACGACGCTTTTGTGAATCTTCGATCGGAACCACCGTCAAACGCAACACCAAATCAGCAATATTCAACTCAGCTTCCCAAGGTTCAGACAATTGCGCAACCATTTCCCTCTGATGTTCTGGGTGCTTATGGAACGCATCCATATTACTGCCTTCAATGCTGTCCGCCTGAAAATCAGGAAGTTCCTTCTGAATTTCCGGTTCATTGCGGGTAAACATCTCTTTTAGAGAATCATTAATATGAGTTATATTGAAGTTTGCATCCGCTACCATAATATTGGTTGTTGCTGCATTCAACGCAGTTGACAAAACCTGAGCAGAAATCAATGCATCGTAATTTCTAGCCGCAGATTCAGCTACACGGGATCGAATCATATTTAAGGCAAATCCCCAGTCTGATGTATCGCCAACCGGTTCTCGAAAACGCCCATTTGCTATTTCTTCAATGCCCTTTGTCAACGAAGGTGAGATTTTGTCTGATTGATATGTCTTGTAACCAAATAACAAAATGATGACCAGCAAACTGAATATGGAAACAGCGGTTACAAATGAAGAATTAGCGCTTAGCCATAACAACAATAGTGAGAGTAGAGCTACGCCCAATCCGCACCATGTAAATACTGAATTTAATGAAACCGATCGAATTTTTGTTTGAGGAAAGTTTACTTTACCGGCTCTGACATCTGCATATAAGGTTTCTGCCGTCTGAATTTGTTGAGGTGTTGCCGGATACCGAACCGATAAATAACCCGTAATTTTTCCATTTTCAATAATCGGGCTTGCATTCGCCATAACCCAATAATAGCGACCATCCTTACGCTTGTTCTTAACTAACCCCATCCACGGCTTACCCGCTTTCAATGTTCGCCAAAAATCTTCAAACGCCGCTTTCGGCATATCAGGATGTCTTAACAGACTATGTGGCTTTCCCATTAATTCCAAATCGGTATAACCTGAAGCCTCCTTAAACCCTTGGTTGTAATCCACGATATTGCCATACAAGTCTGCTGTTGACAGTATTACTAAATTTTCAGCAAGCGGATACTGGGCGGCATCTGTTTTTATTTGCATGTTCTGACACATACATCACCTCATTATTTTTTATTATTTGGGTTTTAAATATCAAAGCGCTTATTTCGTTGATAATCTTACTCCCAACAAGAATACTAAATCAACCCATTGAAAATAGGGAAAAGTACTGAATAGTTTTTATATAACAACTGCACAATAAAAATTGACGGAATAATAAAGTTAATAAGCAAAATAACTAAAAAACTTAAGCAGCGACTTTGTCGGGTGACAAAAATATTGGCAGATGTGAAAAGGAATTTCATTTGCCTAAAACGGCTGAAATTTGACCAGGCCTGGTCAAATTTGCGCGAAAGAAATCAATATTAATTTTATAACGGATTAAAAGGTTTAATTGGTAATCCATCCCCAGAGGTATATTCTAAAGAAGAAACAAAATCAATTCTTCTCAGGAGAAACCGTCATGCCAAGTCCTCATTTTTCGCACACCAAACCGTTACTCACATCGCTTATTCTACTGTTACTTTCTGGATGCGGCGGAGGCGATTCAACCAATACAGACGCCACCGAATCCCTTTCCAAATCCTTAACCATTACCGCCGTTGACCCTTATATTTCTGGTGCCGAATTTTATATAGATCTCAATAGTAATGGGCAATACGATGCTGCAACCGACAAACTTTCCAGTGCAGGTGATAACCGTGGTGAATACATTTTTGAAAATTATACGCCTGAAAATGATGTCACGATTCTAGCGAAATCCAATGGCCAACATAATGGCGTTGACTACCCCATCGCACTCCAAGGCAGGGTGAGCAGTGGTGCGGAAACCGCCATCCTCAATCCAGCAACCACTGCCACCTCGGCCTTGTCCATTACCACCACCGAATTGGTCGCCATATTAAATCAGTTTTCCGCCAAAATTGGAGACACCGTCACTGAGGACGATGTGTTAAGCGACCCAGTGGATGGGCTACTAGAAAAACCGATTTCCGATTTAACCGCAACAGATATTGCTAAAGTCCGTACCCAAGTTATTTTGACAGGGCTCCAACGCATTATGCAAGGTTCTACCGAAATCCAAAAATTAACCGACACCCAGTTTATTGCCTCAGCGACGCAAGGTCAGACCTCTGAAAATATTATTTACCATATTTTAGATGGCTTAGTTACCGCCGTCATAACCGGCGTCAAGCAAAGCAATATTGATGGTTTTCTTAATGACTCCGGTTATCAGCAGATTCTTGGCTATGGTGCCCCTACGATTAAAACCGAGCAATTTTTAAATGTCGCCATTACCATTCTCAATCGCATTACCGAAGCGGGCTATACCGCCTGTAACACCTATAATGAAAATTTAACCGGAAACTGGGATGGGGCGGCCAACGTGAAAGCCATACAAGATGCCATTACGCCATTGATTAACCAAATCGGTTCTTGGGGTGGGGATTTAGGGCCTAGATACTACGCGGCAACCTATCAAAACACCATTGCTAATTTAACAGGTGGCTCGCAAATCATTAGCAGTATGAGCAATGATGCCAACTTAAAAGCAGGGTTTGATTGCGCGTCGAAATACTTTGAAATCAATGCCAACAATAATATCGTCTGTGTTACCCAATAAGTTCATATCGTGGGCGGTGCTCCCGCCCTCAAAGCGCACTCAATCATCAATAAAGACGATGTTTCGGGTTTGAATTTTCTGTTTTTATCACTCAGTACGTAAAACCCCGTTTTACTGTACCGAACTTTATCCGAACAACCGACCAAAGTAATTGTCGCTTAATATACGAATTCAGCCTTGTTTGGCTGGTTTTTCTTGACTGGAACCAGAGCAGTAATCATGAAGAATTGCCCACTTAACCGATTCAATGACATTAGCATCAATTCCTGCCTTGCTAAAATCTGAGACCCAGTTACGCTCAATATAGTCTTTCATCTGTTCAAATATCGTAAACGCCTCATTTTTGTCTAGATCAAATTTATCCGCTTCTGATATTAAGTTTTCAATCTCTTTGGCACCCCCTTTTTCTCCAGCGGATACCGCCAAGGTTCTGCGGTTACCTTCACCCGCAACAATGTCGTAAGCCGGCGTGATTTGCCACAATCCATCTTTAAAGTAAGCCGCGTGATTTTGATAATGATCATCATGGTTAGAGATCAGAGCATTAAATACCATTCTTTTATAAACTTCCAAAGAATCCTGACCGCCATTCAGTTTTTTCAAGGCCAAAGCAAAATCCCCATAGGAAGCATCAAAACTCTCCTCGACACCTAGAATGGACTGCATACTCAAATAAGGGCGTTTTGTGTTTTCATCCATATCAAACCGCTTAGTCAAGAAAATATCGGCATGACCCTTAATAGATAGAATGCTACTTTCAGCAACATTGATCCCGACCTTCTTTGCCAAGCTAAGCGTGCCATGCTCAATTTGGGCGTTGTTTGCATAGTCTCGAATCGAGGGTAGTTTTGCAAGATAAAGCGCTTCTTCTTTTTGCACAGTCAGTTTTGGCCTGGCACCACCCTGACTTGAACGTTGCTTAAAGAGTTCTGCATATTCTTCAGAAAAAGAGTTGTCTTGTTCAAACTGTCTTTTTGCCTCAATAATCGCTTCCCACTTAAAAGGCTCTTTGATTCGTGATTTTTTGGTGTTAGGGAATTCTTTTTCAGCGCAAAATACAAGATTCCCTAATCGGTCTTGTTGGTTTTGAAGTAGCAATTCAAAATCGGTCAAACTTTGGCCGTTTATAGACTTGAGAACCGCACGCCCCCAAGCGCCGGGCAAAGCATCATTAAAACTAAGCAATGCACCATCAAAGCCTTTTCTTGAAAGGAATACTTTATCAACAAGCGGCAGGTGAATTGGATTGATGGCCAATGCATCCGGCTTATTCAAATAGCGTTTGGCATACTGAAACTCATACCCATCAGGATTTGAAGATTGCACTCTAAGTCTTCCGATGAGGCTTTTATCCGTATTAAAAACGTATAACGTATCAATAGCCATTTAACTGAAATCCTCATCTTCCACGGTTTCCGGCTTCTTCCCTCTGACTCTTGATGGCAGTGAGCCAAACGCCAAACTTCGACCAAGCACATCTTTATCGGGAGACAAGGCTTCAATAAAATTCTGTTCTAGGGAAAGCGCCCAAACAACGCTGATTAAACCAACAGAAGGTTTGCCTTTCTCTATATTGGCAATAGTCTGCCTGGACACAGAGGCACGATCAGCAAGCTCTTGTTGGGTGAGTTTTCTCACAATTCTTGCTTGCTCTAGGTTTTTCCCTGTTTGCACTAATAGTTGTTTTTTGGTAATCATGGCTAATTTCCACTTGGCTGTATATATGTTAACTACAATA
>CBFHUY010000122.1:0-5727 GCA_965658885.1 Hydrogenovibrio sp. | reverse complement strand
AAGCCATTAAATTCATGTAAGGACGTAATAGATGCAACGGCATAAGCACCTGACAAATGTTTTTGAATATGATCTTCATCTTCATCATGTTCGTCTTCAATGTCGCCAACAATCTGTTCTAATACGTCCTCAATCGTCACGAGCCCAGCCACTTCACCATACTCGTCAACCACCAAAGCCATGTGGTTGCGACTGTTTTTAAATTCTCTCAATAAGACATTCAGGCGCTTACTTTCGGAAACGAGAACCGGCGTTCGATAGAGTTCCTGCAATTGCGATTTTTCTTTTAGATCATGCTTGACCACCGCGCGCAGTACATCTTTTGCCAATAAGATACCTACCACCTCATCCGACTCCGCCGACAAAACGGGATAACGCGAATGCGCGGCTTCCAACATATGTTCCAAAATGGTATCCAGCTCGTCCGCCTCATCCACACACGACATCTGCACCTTTGGAATCATCACATCTCGCACGCGTGCTTCGGACACATTCAGCACACCCTGAATCATTAAAAAGGCGTCTTTATCAATTAAATCCTGAGATTGTGCTTCCCGTAAAAAGCTTTCCAAATCTTCCCGGTTCTCTGGTTCATCTGAAAAGAGTTTGGCCAATTTTTCAAACCAAGTCGAACCGTTGCGACTGTCACTCATGAACGTTTTATTCTCCATCTAATTAAATGTTTTCTTGTCAATCAAGGGGTTTCAAAATTAAGTCTAATAAGCGCGCGTCAAAATCTAAACCTCATAGGGCGATAAAAACCCAAGTTCCGCTAAAATATCAACTTCCAAGCCCTCCATGACGTCTGCTTCTTCGTCATCAATATGGTCATACCCTTGCAAATGCAAGCAACCATGTACGATCATATGCGCCCAGTGTGCTGTTAACGACTTTTGCTGTTCAACGGCCTCTTGCGCAACTTGCTCTGCACAAATAACTAAATCGCCTAAATAAGGCAATTCCTCCCCTAAATCGACCAGGCCTGGTGGCATTTCAAACGGAAAAGATAAAACATTGGTGACTTTATCCTTCCCGCGATAATCACGATTCAGCGTTTGTATTTCTTCCGGTGTGACGACTCTCAAGGCAACTTCCGTTTCCCCATCTCGCCGATCATCCAGCATGGCGGCTTCAGCCCAACTTAACATTTCAGCTTCGGCTGGTAAGGTTTGTGCCTGCTCATCCGCTACTGCAATTTGATAATTTAAATGAATCATTGCCGTTCCTTTCGCCGATCAAACTGATCGTACGCTTGGACAATTTTTTGCACCAATTGATGCCGAACCACATCCTGAGACTGGTAAAACGTAAACCCAATATCAGGCACCCCTTCTAAAACTTCAATCACATGACGCAATCCAGATTTTTGATGATTCGGCAGGTCACATTGGGTAATGTCCCCAGTGACCACGGCCTTGGAACCAAAACCAATCCGGGTTAAAAACATTTTCATTTGCTCAACGGTGGTATTCTGCGCTTCATCCAGAATCATAAACGCATCATTAAGGGTGCGGCCTCGCATAAAGGCTAAAGGCGCAATCTCAATGATCTGCTTTTCAATCAAGCGTTCAACCGTTTCAAAGCCAAGCATCTCAAATAAGGCATCAAACAAAGGTCTTAAATAGGGATCGACCTTTTGATTTAAATCCCCTGGTAGAAATCCGAGTTTTTCACCTGCTTCAACCGCTGGGCGCGTTAAAATAATGCGGCGCACCTGCTCAGCTTCGAGTGCCGCAACCGCGGTGGCGACCGCCAAATACGTTTTGCCGGTTCCGGCTGGGCCAATACCAAAACTGACATCGCAGTCTTCAACAGACTGAATATAATTCGATTGATTCGCGTTTCGCGTTTTGATCACTTTTTTGCGAGTTTTAATCAGTTTCTGCGTCGGTTCGACCACCTGGTCATCAAAGCACCCAATCGCTTGAAGTGCCAAATGAATTTGTGAAGGATCTAAGGATTCATTATGTGCCTGCAGATAGAGATCACGAATCAATTGCTCAGTCTTAACAAGCCGATCCGCCAAGCCGGTAACGCTAAACTGAAAGCCAAGATGATTAATCTCCACACCTAATCGCAATTCCAGCTGTGAAAGATGCTCCGATTGCCAGCCGCATAGATTTGCTAAAGCAGCGTTGTCTTCAGGCGTTAATTGAAACTGTATCGTTTGCAGTGGTGTCAATGAAAATGTCCATTTAAGGCAAGGAGAGATTTCATCTTAATCAATTTATAATGAATTTCAATGAAATTAATATGATATTTTTGCTTTTTTGCGTCACAATTTCGCGGCGAATTAAAGTGCATAATACTGACGTGTTTGAAATTTCTCTGCTTCAGGTGTTGCAACCAACCGGCCTTTTAATGAGTTGGTATAAGCATCGACAATTTCCACATCAACAAATTGACCAATCAACTCTGGAGATCCTGGAAAGTTGACGACACGATTATTTTCCGTTCGACCCGATACTTCATCCACCTCATTACGCGATAGCCGCTCAACCAATACCCGTTGCGTTGTCCCAATCATCGCTTCGCTAATTGATGCTGTTTGCTCATTCAGCATGGCCTGTAAAGCTGTTAATCGACGTTTTTTCATTTCCAAGGATACATCATCCGGCAAACTGGCCGCAGGCGTACCGGGACGAGGGCTGTAAATAAAACTAAAGGAACGATCATAATTGAGCGCTTCGACGAGTGCCAAAGTCTGTTTAAAGTCATCACAAGTTTCTCCTGGGAAGCCAATAATAAAGTCTCCCGATAAACTTAAATTCGGCCGAATTGCTCTAATTTTACGGATGGTGGCTTTATATTCAATCGCCATGTGATTACGCTTCATCATTGCCAATACTCGATCCGAACCGGATTGAATGGGCAGATGCAAATGAGAAACCAGTTCAGGCACTTCGGCATAACAATCAATTAGGTCTTGCGTCATTTCATTCGGATGGGATGTGGTAAAACGAATTCGATCAATGCCCTCAACTGCACTTACATGATGGATCAACAATGCCAAATCCGCAATATCACCATCAGGCATGACACCACGATAGGCATTGACATTTTGCCCCAGCAGATTGACTTCTCTAACCCCTTGCTCAGCCAAGCTTTCGATTTCTGCCATCACATCAGCAAAGGGACGACTAAATTCTTCGCCACGCGTATAGGGCACAACACAAAAAGTACAATATTTCGAGCAACCTTCCATCACGGAAACAAAGGCTGAAACACCATTCGACTCAGGGGCGGCCAAATTATCAAACTTCTCAATTTCCGGAAAAGAGATATCAATAATCGCGTGTTTTTTTAACTTCTTATTCGCTTGTGTCTGGCCTCGCAAGGTTAAAGCTTCTGTCATCATAGCAGGCAAACGATGCAGCGTTTGAGGACCAAAGATCACATCCACGACCGGTGCACGCTTTCGAATCACATCCCCTTCTTGGGAAGCAACGCAACCACCAACCGCAATGACCCGGTTGGGCGCTTGCTGCTTCCATTTTTTCCAGCGGCCTAATTCATCAAACACTTTTTCTTGTGCTTTCTCTCGCACAGAACAGGTATTTAAAATCAGCACATCCGCTTGCTCTGCTTCATCCACCATTTCCAGACCAAAGGTCTTCTTTAACAGCTTCGCCATCCGATCCGAATCATACTCATTCATTTGGCATCCGTAGGTTTTAATAAACACGCCACCGTTAAAGGGGGATTCAGCTTGGAGGGTCTTGTGTTCAGCAGACATAGATTGATAACCTTAAAGAAACAGAAGTAATTGAAACAATAAAAAATTTTAGGGACAGAATTCTACCATAATCCACGCGCAAAACACCAAAAACAAAAAAACCGCCAGTTGGCGGTTTTTAAACAAATTAAAAGCACTTTTTATAACTTATAGCACAAGTCATAGGTGGCGGTGCCATCAACCGTATAAGCTGTCGCAGCATCATCAGACTGAATCGATCCCGTACTCGGATTCCCGTTATCATTTTGACGATCAACGACATCTGCTGCTTCTCCAGGAACCCCCATAAAACATAGGTTATTTCCTTGAGCATTGGTATAAGCATCTTCGTCTAATTCAATGGTGCCGCCATAAGAATGCGTCGGAAAAGTAGTTCCTTCTCCTTTCAACAATCCCGCAGCCCGTAAATGGTCAAAAAATTCCTCACTTTCACCATCTTCCAATTCACCATTACCATTACCGCTGGATCCAGTTGCCGCGACAATCGATGAAGAATCGTCATCCCCAGGTAAAACACCATACCGATCTTGATAGGTCAACATCGCTGCAATAATACCTTGAGCGTCATTATGAATATTTTTGGTTTTCGCACTGGCAATCAACTCCTGCCCTTTCAAGACACCACCCAGTAACAGACCAATAATAACCAGGACTATCGCTATTTCGACAAGTGTAAACCCTTTTTGACTCGAAGTTTTCATAACATCTCTCCTTTAATTTTTTAATGAGATATTTATAGTATAGCCACTCTTTATGATAAAAAAAAAGAGGAATGACGAATAATTTCAATTAATTTTATTTAGACTGAAGCCTGCTTGTTTTTTATGGCAAATCTTGATCCGTGCCATCATTAAAGCGAATGCGCTCAAACCCGTTCAAATAGGTAATTTGCCCCGAAGCATCCCATTCCGCTGGCGTTTTATTCACATAAATCACATCCGTATTGGGTCCACCTTCAATGGTATGATTTAAATCCCCATCCACTCGTAGCTGATCATTGCCCGAACCTAAATCAATCGCCCCCAATACATTGCCTGCCACATAAACAAAGTCATCGCCACTATTAGCGGCAACCGATCCCGATGCTGTTAAATCTCCCATAATGGTCAAAAAGTCATTACCTGGCCCCAAGGTGATAGACGATTTAGCATCACCCGTAATATACAAATTGTCGATACCCGACCCGACCACCACCGATTCATTCTGATCCCCAACTACCGTCAAGTCGTTATCACCATTATTCAAATCTAAAGGCGCATTTAAACTCCCCTCAATTTTGACCGAGTCGTCACGATTCCCGTTCAACGGTGTATATTGGCTGGGGTCATTGTAATCGCCACTAATAGTGGTATCTGGATTGGTAGGGACAGGTGGAGGTGTGACTAAGGCGTTATCATCTGAGCCATTATTGCCCGACCCGACCGAATTCAAAGCACTTGAATCGTTTTTAAGCAATTCCTGTTTAATTTCATAGCCAGAAATGCCCAAAAGCTGATCATCAAAATAATTTTGCGCATCTTTAGTCAAAAAATAATCCCAATACAACACATCCGTATCACAATTTTCTGTTTCTCTTGTAGACAGGCCCGAGCAACCCGCAGTCAGTTGACGTCCGTTGGCATTGTATGCGACTAAAACAATTGACAACCCATCAGCCAAGTACTGACTACTATTCGCACCGGAGGTACAGGCCGAGGCAGAAGAATGACAAATGGTATAATTGCCTGCGCCCAAATTCCCAACTAAGGGCGGCGTAGTTAACCTAAAAGCTGGCAAAGCACCATCAACGCTACAGTCTAAATTACAAAAATAACTGGCGGAATGGGCAGGGTTTTGCATATTTGTCAGCGTTGTCGTGCCTTGATTAACGGCATAACGGATATTGACCCCATAACTATCTTGTACATCCGCCAAACTCAATCCTAAATCTTGAAATGGTACATCTCCATAACTCGCACTACAGGCGTTATTTGTCCGGTTTTCATATCCAT
>CBFHUY010000121.1:0-5790 GCA_965658885.1 Hydrogenovibrio sp. | reverse complement strand
AAATATAGGCTTGACGCTATTGACGTTGGTTTGATCAACAATTTTAACGGGGATAAAATAGTGTTTGGGAACCGCTTCTCCCTTTAGAATCTTAACAGCAAACTCCACAGATTTTTCACCGCCTAGCGGAAATAACACCGAAGCGGTTTGGGTGCCTTTCCGAATTGCGGCCTGCGCTTCACTTGTATAATCGCAGCCAACCGTAATTAATTTCGCTGGGTCGCGGTTGAAACGTCGTAATGCACTGCGAACGCCACTCAGCATGCTGTCGCTTTCAGAAAAGACGGCATCAACGTGAATGCCTTCTTTGAGTAATTTTTCCATTTCGATAATGGCATCTCGGCGCAAATAGTTGCCGGTGCGTTTTATGACCTTGATCTTGGGATGTTTTGCCATTTCTTGTAAGAAGCCTTGGCTACGCAAATGAGTGACATCGGCTGTTTGGAGGCCTTCCATTAATAAAACCTGGCCTTGATAATTGAGCTTTTTGGCAATGTATTCTGCGCCTAACTGACCAATTTTGACATTATCCGAATTGATAAAGCTGGTGTAATTTAACGACTCAATTCCTCTGTCTAAAATAATGACGGGAATGCCACTTTGATAGGCCTTGGTGACAACCGGCACGACGGCTTTGGCATCATTGGTACCAACGATGATTAAATCAACCCTCTGCTTGATAAATTGATCGATTTGATAAATTAACAAAGAGGTCTTTCCCTTTGCATTTGACGCAATAAAGCGTAACTCTGGATGGGCTGCGACGGCTTCTTTCACCTCATTTACCTGAGCCTTTCTAAAGTCATTTGCCATATCATCTTGTGCAAAGGCAATGGTTTTGGGGGCGGCGGCCAAAGCAATATTGGGGAGGAGGAAGATAAGCCATAGTAGAGTGCGGTATTGTTTTCTCATGGTAACGCTTTACCTTTTTTGTACCAATCTTACCTAAGAATTGTATCTTAAAGGGAGTGCTTTGGTGGCCTTATTTTGGATGATTGAAAGAGGTAATCGTTATGGAGCGATTTGATTTAACGTTATCTATTCCGGCACATAATGCGGCAATTATGGATAAATTTAGGTTATTTTTCTATTTATAAAACAACTAATTAAATGCGGAAATAAATGCGGCAAATAATATGTTAAAAGTATAGTAAGATATGCTGTATTAATAAACGATGAGCCTGGTTATGGTCAACTTAACACCTTATTTCCCTAGGGAATCTGAATCCTATACAACTGACATGATTTTTGAATTAGATGCGCTGTATTCAAAGTTGAATCAGCTTCACTCTAATACGCCAAAGGTGATTTTAAATGAAATCGTTAAAAACATGAATCATGTTAATAATTATTACTCTAACCAGATTGAAAGTGACGGTACGCACCCAGTTGATATTGAGAAAGTATGTAAGGAAGGTGTTATTGCAAATAAAACAGGAAGGGAGGACTTAAAAAAGAGATTAGCACTTTCTTATCATGCTGCTCAACAAGAAATAATACAAGAACATTACCCTAAGCCTTTAATTGAACGGGTTCAGTTTTTTCATAGGTCTTTTTATGACTCCCAATTTTTGCACGAAGATCAGTTATACGTTTTTGATGAGTCAACAACGGGTCAAATTCATGTAAAACCTGGAGTGTTCCGAGAAAGAATGGTGCAAATAGGAAATCACATTCCCCCAGAGCCAAAAGATATCAATAGACTGCTTAAGGAATGGGGTGCCCATTATTCTCTAGGGGAAAAAGAGGTTGGTTACAAGAAGTTACTGAAAGCTTTCGTTGCACATCATAGATTAATGTATATTCACCCATTCTTAGATGGTAATGGCCGTGCCGGTCGTCTCGTTCTCGAAAGTATGTTAAAAGAGGCCGTGCCAAACTCACATGGGCTATGGTCTATCTCAAGAGGGCTTGCTAAGAGTAAAGATGAATACTTTAGGGCTTTAGAAAATGCGGGCATGATTAGACAGGGCGCGCCTTATGATGGGGTAGGTAGTTTATCCGAAAGAGGTTTGGTTTACTTTGTTAATTACATGAACGAGACGGCAATCAAAGAAATTGATTTTATGTTAAAGCTTATGGATTTGTCCAAGCTAGAGTCCCGCTTATCGAAGTTTGTTGATTTTTCCGAAAAAGAAATTCCAAAAGAGATGAAAATGTTAATTCCACACTTCTTGGTCAAAGGTGAAATTAAAAAATCAGAGCTCCCGAAAATCTGGCATGCTTCTGAAAGAAAGTCGAGAGATGTTCAGAATACGCTGAAGAAGTTGTCACTCATCAAGGATAGCAACGAATCTCATAGAACCCCTATACGCTTAAATATTACAGCTGAGGTTATGAGTTTTATTTTTCCAGAGATAATGCCAGCGCACCATGTTCGAGAGATTGAGGATAATAATTCAGAAGAGAGTCTATCATTTTAGCCGAGCGGGTTACGGTAAAACCGTAATAGATGGGTGTTAAGTTTTTCTTAAGTTAAGCATTTGATAATTCAGCGGTTAAAATCAATCTCAAGAAAAATGCTATGAAAAATAAACGTAATCTATTGACCGCACCAACCGGCCTAAGCGCTTTTTTTGCCAAGCTATTAACGGTTCGTACCAAGGAAGGCCCTATGAAAGGAGGGCGTTGGTCGTTAAAAGCGGGCGGTAAAATCTTTCGAGTGATTCAAGGAAGTTATGAGGTGGATCAAACGCAAGCGTTTGTCAAAGAAGTCAAATCGGGAGATTGTTTGTTGGATGTGGGTGCCCATGTGGGCTGGTACAGCTTATTGTCATCTCGTTTGGTTGGGTCACATGGAAAGGTGCTGGCTGTTGAAGCCAATCCGCGAAACTATTGGTACCTTAGTCGCCATATTCAAATCAATGCGAATACCAATAATATTGACGCGATTCATCTCGGGGTTGCTGATCGAAAGGGCGTATTGCAATTTGAAGCGGGCACCGGAACGGGAACGGGTCACTTAGCCGAAGGTGATGCAGAGGATACGGTGCAGGTGGCAACCGACCGTTTAGATAATCTGATTGCGGATCGTCAGTGGGCGCCAACCCATATTAAAATTGATGTTGAAGGCGCAGAAGTGAGGGTGTTAAAAGGCGCGGAACAGCTTCTTAAGTCGCATAAGCCGCTGTTATTTCTTTCTACCCATGGCGATACCATTAAGCAAGATTGCATGGCGTTTTTGTCCGAGTTGGGCTATCAGTTTGAAACCATGGCGGGCAAGGCCGTGACGACGGAAAAAGATTTTATTTGCCGCCCCCTTTCTTAAGCTGATAAGGTAAAGTTCTTTTATACAGGCATTGATGAGGACTTTATATGGCGCAACTCATTTCGGTGAATCGGGGAACCATTCAAGAATACCCTTGGCGCGGACAAACTGCATCGGCGATTGCCAAGCAGCCGAGCCAAGCTGCTGTTGAGGTTGCACCGTTAGGCATTGTCGGTGATCAACAAGCCGATAAAACCAATCATGGCGGTGTCGATAAAGCGTTACTGGTGATTCCTGAATCGAATTATGCATTGCATGGGGTCGCTGAACAGCCTTTTGGATTTTTGGGAGAAAATTTGACCCTGGCTGGGCTTGACGAGTCTGATGTTCAGGTCGGTGACCAGTTACAAATCGGTAGCGTATTATTAGAAGTCAGCCAACCGCGTTCTCCCTGTTGGAAGTTAGGGCAAATCAATGGCGATCAGCGCTTTGTGAAACATTACAGTTTGTCAGGTCGGGTGGGGTTTTATTGCCGAGTGCTCCAATCCGGTGAAATATCACCAGGCCTGGTCGTTTCTGTGCATAAAACGGGGTCCGGTGCGGATATTCAACATTTGTTTTTAGCGAAGTTTCACCATAAAAGCCCCGCCGATTGGCAGATATTAGCCGAAGCCGTTACGCTTAAAGCGCTCTCGCAAAGCTGGCGAGATGAAATCAGCCGCTTGCTAGCCAATCAATCTTCGTTATCATAACGGGGATTCCGTTCCTGTTTGCGTCTGAGCAGTGTAAAATACCGATTCTACTCCAAATTGTTAAATAAAGAAGTTGCTATGATGACTGAATCCCATGCCATGACGAACGCGTCCGAATCCCTGCCAGATGCATCTACTGACCTGTTGCGTCCGCCAAAATCTATTTTAAAATTAGTGGGTCGTGCGATTGCGCAATTCCAAATGATTCGTGAGGGCGATCGGATTTTGTTAGGACTGTCGGGCGGTAAAGACTCGCTGTCGCTACTCTTGGTGTTAAAGCATTTACAACGCCACTCCCCTGTAAAGTTTGAATTGGGCGTGTGTACTATTGATCCAGAAATTCCAGGCTTTGATCCGTCGCCATTGAAAGCGTGGGTTGCCGCCTTGGGTGTGCCGTATTTTTATGAATCTGAAGACATGGTTGCGTTGGCGGATGCGCACATGAAAGGCGATTCGTTTTGCAGCTTTTGTTCTCGTCATAAACGCGGTACGCTTTATACCGTGTGTCGTCGTGAAGGTTACAATGTATTAGCCTTGGCGCAGCATTTGGATGATTTGGCAGAGAGTTTATTAATGTCGGCCTTTAATGCGGGTGAATTACGCACCATGAAAGCGCACTATTTGAATAATGAAAAAGACATTCGCATTATTCGCCCATTGGTGCGGGTCAGAGAATCTCAAACGCGCGCTTTTGCCCAAGCTGCTGGATTGCCCGTGATTCAGGATAACTGTCCAGCGTGTTACAGCAAGCCGCAACAGCGCCAAAAAATGAAAGAATTGTTGTTAGCACAAGAACAAGAAAATTCGCATCTGTATGCCAATCTTTGGCATGCCATGCAACCATTGGTGGCGGATGATAATCATCAAGGCGCAGCCGCGCTGACTCAGTAGAAACCGACCATGGCGAAACCCTCTCAAAAAGTCCTTCAAGGCAAACTGATTATTGGCTTATTGCGGTTTTTTTCCTGGTGGTCTTTAGCCACGAACCATCGTCTTGGCGCGGCGATTGGTTGGTTATTATGGAAATTGCCATCCCATCCTAAACGCATTTCCAAGATTAATATTGAACTGGCCTTTCCTTATCTTTCTGACAACCAGCGACAACAACTGTTAAAGAAAAGCTTGATTGAGTTGGGGAAAACCACCACCGAACTGGGTGCTTTATGGTGTTGGCCAACCGAAAAAATATTGCAAAAAATCCAAGGCGTCAGTGGCGAATCCTATATCAAAGAGGCTTTTGCCCAAGGACAAGGGGTGATGGTACTATCGCCCCATATCGGCTGCTGGGAAGTGGTTGGGCTTTACCTGGCACAAAATTATCCGATGACCATACTCTATCGACCGCCCAATATTCCCTCTATGGAGTCCTTTATGACCCAGGTGCGTCAGAGAGCAGGGGCCACTTTAGTGCCAACGGATTTGACCGGTGTAAAGCGTTTGCGTCAAGCCTTACGCAAAAATGAATTGATAGGCATCTTGCCCGATCAAGATCCCGGGGCAAGCGGGGGCGTCTATGCGCCTTTCTTTAATCATCCCGCGAGAACCATGGTGTTGGTTTCAAAGCTGGCGGCAAAATCGAATTGTCGTGTACTGACCATTGTTGCTGAACGCTTAGCTGATGGACAAGGCTATCAGCTGCATATCACCCCTGCGGAAACCGATGTGGCAAATAGCGATGAGCTGATTGCCACCACCGCCTTGAATCGAAGCGTTGAAAAATGTGCCAAACGTTTTCCAGCGCAATATCAATGGAATTACAAACGCTATAAACACCCACCGCAAGGCACTGCTGACGTTTATAAGCGTCAGTGACAATTCATTCATCCCGTG
>CBFHUY010000120.1:0-5870 GCA_965658885.1 Hydrogenovibrio sp. | reverse complement strand
AACCGGCGCGCCTTTCGATCTAAAAGATGCTTTAAAACAACGAGGCTATCGCTGGCAAGCCAAACTGCGAGTTTGGCAAAAGGTTTTTGATGCCTCAGAACAACAAGCAGAACTGGCCTGGCTTCAGGATCAGAATGTGCATTCACCCGAAGTCATCAAACTCAAAGCCACCGACAGTTTTTCGATTCGTGCGCAATAACAAAAATCAACTGCAAAAATGACCAGGCCTGGTCATTTTAAAAACACTGGCTAATGGCTCTCTCTGACGAGGCGAATGAAATAATAATCATCGCGATAATCACTAAAGCTTTCGCCGCGATCAAAGCCAATACCGTAAGCACCGTATCGGCTATCCACATCCGGTGTTGATGACCAATAATACGCACTGGGGGTATTGGGAAATACGCGCTGATTAATCGCCGGATCAAAACATTGATATTCAACAATCGACTTCAGTTCTTTGAAGTTAGGCAAACGCCAATCTGAATGCCCTGCATAGCCACCCTGTTGATTCTGTTTTTGCGTTGTCAACATCGCGTCCTGCCAAGTCATCACCTTAGCTTTGCCAGTACATTTGCCCTTTTTCCATTGTTGACCTAGGCTACAGACTTGCCACATCAACCCCGTTTTAAGGTGGGTGACCGTGCCATCTTGGTGCGCTTTGAAATCCTTTGTTGGCGTCAGGGGCAGGCTATTTTTGTGCTGACAGGTTTGCGCCTCAACACTGGAGACCAAGCTCACTATCAATACTAGGGGCATCCAGAATGAAATGATTGGCCTAGTCCGCATCCGTCCCTCCAGGGTGTGCCGTGCGCACTAATCTTACATAAAGTTCATCCCTTCGAGCTGTTACCGTATCCCGCCCCGTACTAAAATCCAACTGCCAATTCACACTTTTATCAAACGCAACCGGTGTACTTGACCAATAGCCGCCCCGGCGCGTATTGGGGAAATATCGACGGTCAATCTTCGCTCCTCTTTCTCTAAGCTTTAATAGTGACGTTAATTCCTGAATATTCGGTAATCGCCAATCATGCGCCCCACACAGTCCTTTTTTATTGACCCGCTGGACAAACGCATGGGTATTACAATAGGTGTGTTCTTGTCCTGCTACAAATCCGGTACAAATGGCGCCATCATGATTACGCCAACCTGTCGCTCCGCCATTGCTGGCCCAAATCAGATTACGCCAATTATATTGATCTTCACGGGAATGCAAACCCGCTCTTTTGCTTTGTCTGGTTTTTACTTCCCAGATCAAGCCGGTATGATTGTCTTTTACACAAGCCCAGCGTTTGGCAGAGCGTGGCAAGGGACGCCCCTCTGCATCTAATTTAGTAAAGTTAAAGCCATTACCGCCATGAGCACAATCTTGCATAGCCGCCAATTCGCCACGGCACCTTTCTTCATTGCCTTGTGGATAGTTGGCTGCCCAAGTAATGCCGGTATCATTTAAAGGCGGCACCGTCGAATAGGGCACAATTTTCACCTGACGGTGCACTTCCGTTCTGTTCCCAGCTTGGTCGATTGCGGTATAGGTCAAGGTGTAACTTCCCAGTGCATAAGACTTCACCTTACCGGATACCGTCACCGCGACCTGACCATCAAAATCATCGGTTGCGGTTGCTCCCGGGTCGGTAAAATATTGATGACGCTCTATCACCAAATCCCCACCCTTCAACTGAATTTGCGGCGCCTCGGTATCTTTATCAGGAAGTGTTTTAGGGGGTGGTTCAGGTGCTTTTTCAAGCAAGCTACAGGACGATGACAACCCGGCTAACAACAAAATCGCCCCCCAAGCAGTTATGCTCTTTAGCAAAGATTTGTTCACAATTCTATAGATCACAACGCTCATGGATTTGTCGCCACCGTATGTTGAAGAAATTGACGTTTCGTTTTATCAAACCGTTTAGACGCATCCAAAAAGATACGCATCTTCTGAATACTGGTGACATAATTAACCGTTTCAGATCCGATAATTTGACGAGCGGCTACCTCTACATTGTAAAGCCACTTATGCGGATTCAACCCCAACTTTTCTGCCTTTTTCTGAAGCTTTCGAACTTTTGCAGGTCCTGCATTATAAGCCGCTAGGGTAAGGTTTTCTTGCTCTTCACGGGTTAATCTCGGGTCACTAAAATAGCGATCTCGCAAAAAGGCCAAATATTTTACTCCGGCATGAATATTCGTTTCCAAATCTTTAATATTCGGTAAATTGACTTGGCGATCTCGCGCAGTTGATGGCTTAATTTGCATAACCCCCATGGCACCTGCCGGACTGCGTTTTTTATGATTAAAACGCGATTCCTGATAGGCCAAAGCCGCTATGAGCTTCCAGTCAAAATCGTACAAATCAGCATATTTTTTAAAAAAGGTTTTCAAGGTACTGACATTATTCAGTAAGTCATGTGCCGGGGGATTTCTAATCCAATAGTCATCTTCAAAATATTTTTTATAGACCATATTGCCTAAAAAATGACCAGGCCTGGCGTAATCGTGGATAAAACGGTTTAATGATTGCCGAAATCTAGGCATGCCTTTACGAACCGCCCAACCAATGGAACCGCCATGATGAACCACTATCTCTTCATTTAATACGATATTGTCTAATACCCGCTTCCATATATGCGCAATGTGATCATCCACGACGGTGTAAGCAATCATGTTTTCATTCACCAACTCTAAAATATCTTCCGCTTCCATAATCGGATCGGCACGCACAATTTCCATAGGCGGCAATCCCAGTTGTCCCAATGACTGATTAATGGCCACCAAATGAATGACATAGCTACTGTTATTCACCACCACAACCCGCTTTCCGGAAAAGTCTTCAAGACGACGAATCGGTTTGGCTTGGCGACTGGAAACCAGAATCTCGTTCACATTCTCAATATACGGTTTGGTAAAGTCGGTTAGGTTTTCTCGCTCCGGGGTAATGGTCAAACCGGCCGCCGCCAAATCGCCATAACCGGCATCGAGTTTTTCAAGAATTTCACCAAATGGCACGGGAATAAAAGTGAGATGGGTTTGATAACGGGTTTTGCGAGGACCGCGATTCAGATAGTCCACATAGGCTTTTAACAGATCATATTCCAATCCGCGAAAGCCTTTGCCAGATAAAAAGAAATTGGTGCGAGTATAGCTGACCAACACCCGAATCATATTGCGCTTTCTAAGCTCAGGCAAATCGCCCTGAAACTTATCCAATATGCGACTGTTAATGGAATTATTTTGCGGCACCGTCGCATCCGCCCAGACAGGCGACACACTTAAAAAAGCAAGACAGATTAGTAGCCAAACTTTTGTCAAAACGTTTTTCAAACCAAACCCTTCATGCAGTATTTTCGAGTTCAAATTGTAAAGCAATTTTCTGAACGAATGCTTAAAAGTTTAGAACAAAATTGGACAGTCAAAATCAATAAAATCTGTGTTTAATCCAGATTAAAAAATCATTTTTAGAAAGACAGTGTAATAAAAAAGATAATTCTCTCGCCGAGAATTTGAAAGATTGGTCGGGACAGTAGGATTTGAACCTACGACCCCCGCCACCCCATGACGGTGCTCTACCAAGCTGAGCCATGCCCCGAAACCATTGAAAGGCGTATTATAGGGGGATTCTGTTTTTTATCAAGTCCATTTTTGCGCCATGTGGCGAGAAGAGTGTTTTAAATAGCGCCGCTGAGTCAGCCAACCGATCGTCAATAATATCAAAATCCCCGCCAACAGGCTGGTCAACCACAGTAACGGATTAAAGTGCAGTGGCAGATCTAATAGCCATTGGCTAATCAAAAAACTGGCGAGTTGTGCCAAGGTCGCGGCTAAAAACCCGGCCAAGGCACCGAGAATCATAAATTCTGTCAACCCAACCTTAACCAAGGTGGCGTGATTGGCGCCCAAAGTTCTCAGCAACATCCAGCTTTGCACCCGACTTTGCTGGCTGGCGAGCGTTGCGGTAAACAACACAATCAAGCTGGCCATCAGTGTAAAACCATAGAGCGCGGAAACGCCCCAACTGGCCTGGGTCATAATGGTTTGAATCTGCGCCAAAATCTTTTCGGCATCAATCAATAAGACGCCGGGGGCCGCCTCTGCCAATTGTTGCGTCAGTTGATTGGCTTCAATGGCACGAGGTTTCAGTGCAAAGTTACTGATATAGGAAATCGGCAAAGCCACATCGGCTTCTGGCTGTATCACAAAAAAGAAATTCAGTCGTAGGCTTTGCCATTCCACTTGGCGAATGGAATCCAAACGATAGTGTCTTTGCTGACCACTCAGGCTAAACGTCAGACGATCATTGAGTTGTAAATTAAACAGTTTCGCAATACTCTGCTCGACTGAGACAGTCGGCAACGACTGTATCGAATCCGTTACATTGGAGACCTTTGCCTGCTCGACAATTTCATTGTAGGCTGGTGGTTTGTCGAGCACAGCGATATTGGCTTCTCTTTCTAACAGACGACGCGCCCGATCTTCAGTTTGTTGTTGTGCTTGAATGGGTTTGTCATTTATGGCGACCAGACGGCCTCGAACCATGGGGACCAATTCGGCTTCAATATGATTGTTGGTCAAGAGCGTTTCAACCGCCGTCTTTTGATCTGGCTGAATATTGATTAAAAAAGTATCGGGTGTGTCTGCAGGTAAAGCCGCTTGCCAACTTTGCATTAAGTCTTGGCGCACAAAGGTCATCACCATCAACACAAACAACACCAGGCCAATGGAAATCAGTTGAATTTTGACCAGGCCTGGTGATTTTGTCAGCGCGGCCAGCGACAGTTTCAGCCAGCCACGACTTTGGGTTTGCCATGCTTGCAGAAAACGAATCAATAACCGTGATGCGCCATAAAGCACGCCTGCAGCCACCACCAACCCTAATAAAATCCATGTTACCGCACCGGTAATCGAAATCACCAATAGCAAAATCAGTCCGAGACTGATTATCCAAGGTTGCATTTTAGGGGCAATCACCGTGTTTTTAAGCAATTGCATTGGCGAGGTTTGCACCGCTTGCCGGAAGGCTTGCCAAGCAAAACTCCACAATACCAACCCGCCCATCAAAAACCCTTGAAGATAAGCCGAATGAAAACTGGGCAACACCAAATCCTCAAAATACTGATGGAGAAAAGGCACGCTCAGTTGTAAAAGCACGGCTCCTAACAAGACACCCAAGCCGCTGCCTAAAATAGCAAGTAACGTCATTTGAAAGCCAAATAGTCGGCTCATTTGTGCTTGCGTCGCACCAAATGCCCGCATTAAGGCGATGGTGTTTTGCCAACGTTGTAAATAAAATCGACTGGCAATCAAAATGGAAAGCCCAGCAACCAATACCGCAGATAAGCCTGCTAACTCTAAAAACAACCAAGCGGTATCCAGTGATTTTGCCAAATCTTGTGAAGGTGCTTGCGCCGAAATCACTTGTAGATGGGGACTGTTTTCCGCATCCAATTGTTGAGAAAATTGTTGTAATGCGGCAGCTTCCCCCGCCACGGCCAGCTCATATCGAATGCGGCTACCGGGGCCTTTTAATGCCGTTGCCGCTAACTCACTCAGACGAATTTGCATTTGATAGGCAAAACCACCCATGCCTGAAAAACCGCCTGCGGCTTTAAAGGAGCCCGCTAAGCGAAATTGAGTTTTACCCAAGCTAATCTCACTGTTTTCGGTAAGGCTCATTAATGGCATCAATGCATCTTCAACCCAGACGACCGGCAGGCCTGGTTGCTCTGAAGGAGTAAAATTCAGTCGTTGCTGGCTCGGTGATTGTCGCAGTGGCATCTTCTCTGACACGGCTTTCAGTTGAACGAGTTGAAACTGCCCCTGATGTGCGGCCATGGTCGTGAGGCTTTGAGCCTGAGCGGTTTCAAGATCTAGGG
>CBFHUY010000119.1:0-5944 GCA_965658885.1 Hydrogenovibrio sp. | reverse complement strand
GGGTTCTTGAATAGGGTTGCCAGCAATCAACAAAAAGCGACTGTCTTCCATGGCGGTGACTTGCAGTTCTGTCCCTTTTGATAACACGGCAAGCTGTTTGGGTTTCAGGGGGCGGTTTTGCTCACCGATGGTGAGACGGCCATCAATGACAAAAACAAATCCTTGGCTGTCTTCGTTATTGAACGGTTGCGTAAACGTTTGATTGGCATCAAGCTTAACATCAAAATACAACGGGTCTATATACTGATTCTTGACGGGGCCAGTGGTGCCATTGGGTGTTGAGCCGGTAATGACGCGAATTTGGCTATGAGGGTGTTGTTCTACGGGCATGGCTTCAGGCGCAAAATCTTGATATTGCGGCGCTTGCATCTTGGCATGACTGGGGAGGTTAATCCACAGCTGAAACCCTTGTAAAAGGCCATTTTCTTGTTCGGGCATTTCAGAGTGAATCACGCCGCTTCCTGCCGTCATCCACTGAACACCGCCGGGCAGCACGACGCCTTCATTGCCTTGGTTGTCTCGGTGACGCATACGGCCATTTAATAAGTAAGTCACGGTTTCAAAGCCGCGATGTGGGTGCGGTGGAAAGCCAGCAATATAGTCATCGGGATTGTCGGATTCAAAAAAATCGAGCATTAAAAAGGGATCGAGTTCTTTTAATTCGGTCGTGCCAATGTAGCGTGTCAGTTTAACACCAGCGCCATCGGCGGTCGGCATTCCCTGAGTGATATGCGTGATTTCTTTAATGGTCATTTTCTTTGCCTTTCAGTCATTAGCTGGTTAAGTCACATCATAATGCTTGTGTTGCGCTGAAAAAACCGCCAAAATCTAAAAAGATTGTTCTTGTTTTTAGAAAAATAAATTTAAACCAGATATTTCCTAAGCTTGAAACAAGTTTAGGACCTATTCGGGTTAGCTCAAGGAGTGCGAAGATGGGGCAACTTGAAGATATGCAAGTGTTTGTGCGGGTGGTTGAAGCGGGTGGGATAGGCAAAGCGGCTGAACAACTCCATTTGGCAAAATCAGCGGTGAGTCGGCGTTTGGCAGATTTAGAAAGTCGGCTATCGACGCAGTTGATTAATCGCACAACTCGGCAGTCAAGTTTAACTGAAGCGGGACAGCTATATTATCAGCAATCGTTGGACGTATTGGATCGTGTGTCGGAAATGAATCAATCGCTAACCAATGGTAATAACGATTTAACCGGTACCTTGCGACTGGCGGTGCCCTTATCCTTTGGTTTAGAGCATTTGTCGCCGCTATTTGACCGTTTCGCCAAACGACATCCCGATTTGACATTGCAATTAGACTTTTCGGATCGAGAAGTGGATATGGTGGAAGAAGGGTTTGATTTGGCGTTTCGTATTACTGAATTAAAAGATTCCAGCTTGCAGGCACGAAAAATTGCCCCTATTCAGTTTGTGTTGTGTGCCAGTCCAGAGTATTTGGCGCAATATGGCACCCCCAATTCACTGGAAAGTCTTCACCAACATAAATTGTTGCAATACGGTGTGCAGGGTGCCAGTAGTTGGCGCTTTATTTCTCCGCAAGGGGAAAGCATCAACTGGAGCTTTAATAGTCGTTTAATTGCCAATAACGGTAACTTTTTGCTGAAGATGGCGATGTCGGGTCATGGCATTGTCTTACTGCCCACTTTTATTGCTTGGCAGGCGTTAGCACAAGGCCAGGTCAAACCCGTTTTATTAGATTATAAAATTCCGATGAAATATGCTTGCGCCCTTTACCCACAAAATCGGTTTCTCTCCAAAAAAGCTCGGGTCTTGATTGATTTTTTGGTTGAACAGCTAAAAGATAATGCTTACTGGGATCAAGCGCTTGAATGAGTATTGGCGCTATTCATACGGCTGGTATATTCTTTTTTATTTCATATTATCGAGTGAAATTCGTTGATAATAATGCTCAAACAAACTTAGGCGTTGACAGCCTCGAAGACATGGATGAATCCTTATGAGAAAAGTGGATAAAAAATTTGCTTTGAAATGGTGGGGGGTAGCAATGGGAATGCTTTGGCTTTCTTTAAGCGCCGCAGCACCGAAAACCCATTTGCCGGTTCCGGTCATCGCCTATGAAGTCATAGAAACCGCCTCGCCAGTTAAACTAACGTTATTGGGATCTTTAGAGGCAAAGTCGTCCATTGATGTGGTGGCGAAAGCAACCGATGTGATTACAGCAATTTACTTCAAAGAAGGGGAGTGGGTTCGTAAAAGCGCCCTGTTGGTTGAGCAGAATGCAGAAGAAGAATTGGCGCTGCTTGAAGAATCAAAAGAAATTGAAGCCGAAGCCAGGCGTCAATATGATCGGGTTAAGGGGATCGAAGGCAAGGGGAGTGTGACCGTTTCTCTGATCGATGAACGCTACCGGTTATGGAAAACGGCGGCCGCCAAACGTAAGGTCATCCAGGCGCAGGTGGCGGATAGACGAATATATGCCCCTTTTGCAGGGCAGTTGGGTTTTCGTCAACTCAGCGAGGGGGCGTTCGTTACCGCGGGTACCAAAATAGTGAGTTTGGATGACACCAGTCAAATGATTTTGGATTTATTGGTGCCAGAACGTTATTTGAGCGGGGTTCAGCTTGCGCAACCGATTGAGGTGCGAACCGAAGCTTATCGCGGTAAGGTTTTTACCGGGCGCGTTTCCGCTATTTCACCGCGAGTTGATCCGGTGATGAGAATGGTGCAAGTCAGGGCGGTGGTGGATAATCCTAAGGCGAAGTTGAAAACCAATATGATGGTTGAAGCACAGTTGGTTTTAAAAGCACAAGCCAGTTTAAAAATACCCAATAGTGCCATTGAAATGCTAGGAGATCGTCAATTTGTTTATCGGTTACAACCCAGTGAAAAAGAGGGGTTTACCTTAGAGAAAGTTGAAATTGAAACGGGACAGAAAGGCCATAACCTAACGGAGATATTACAAGGATTAGCCGCAGGCGATAAAGTCGTCAGTCAGGGTCTGATGGGAATTTCGCTCAAGCGCCCAGTCGTTATAAAAGCGATGCAGGGTGAGCAGGATCAGGCAAGTTTATTGCAACAATCGGTTAAGGGGACACTACGCTAATGTGGTTGTCTGATACAGCCGTAAAACGTCCTGTTTTGGCCGCTGTGGTGTCATTGTTATTGTTGGCATTTGGCTTGATGGCTTTTGATCGGATGAGCCTTCGCGAATATCCTAATGTCGATCCGCCTATTGTTTCCATTGATACTAACTATCTGGGTGCGTCTGCAGAGGTGGTGGAAAAGCGGATTACCAAAGTCATTGAGGATCGTATCGCTGGCATTTCCGGCATTGATTATATGTCATCAACATCCACCGATGGTCGTTCACGGATTAAGGTGGAATTTAGTATTAATCGTGATATTGATGCGGCGGCGAATGATATTCGAGATCGGGTGTCGCGCATTGTCGATAATTTACCGGAACAGGCTGATGCTCCTGAGGTTGAAAAGGTCGAAGGCGATGAGAGCCCCATTATGTGGTTTAACCTTGCCAGTGACCGCTTGACGATTCCTGAATTAACGGATTTTGCCGAACGTCATATTGTTGATCGTTTTTCCGTGTTGGATGGTGTGGCTCGCGTGCGAATTGGGGGCGGGCAATCATTTGCGCTACGCATTTGGTTAAATCCGCAAAAAATGGCGTTATATCAAATAACGACGTCTGATATTGAAACGCAAATTCGGGCGTCCAATATCGAATTGCCCGTTGGGGCTTTGCAGGGGCGTCATGTCATGTTGACCTTGAAGGCGGACAAACCTTTAAGGACGGTAGACGACTTTAAAGGCTTGGTCATTAAGCAAGATCGTCAAATTGGTCAACTCACTTTAGGTGACGTGGCGACGGTGGAAATGGGTGCCATAGAGCGTCGACGGCTGTTTCGGGGCAATGGAGATGCGATGGTCGGCATTGGCATTGTTAAACAGTCGAATGCTAATACCTTGAGTGTGGCTGAATTGGCGCGGCAGCGCAAGCAATTAGTCAACCGTGATTTGCCGGCGGGACTTTCACTGGAAGACAGCTATGATGCCTCTGTTTTTGTGCAACAGGCGGTAGACGAAGTATTTAAAACGCTTTTTATTGCACTGGGACTCGTCGTCTTGGTCATGTTGGTTTTCTTGAAGAATATTCGCGCCGCATTCGTGCCCGCCGTGACCTTGCCAGTATCCTTGATGGCGACTTTTTGGGTGTTGTGGATGCTCGGATTTTCGGTGAATCTATTGACCTTATTAGCACTGGTTTTGGCGATTGGTTTGGTGGTGGATGATGCAATCGTCGTTTTAGAAAATACCCAGCGATATTTAGATAAAGGGTCTGAGCCAATTGCTGCTGCTTACTTAGGGACTCGTCAGGTCGGATTTGCTGTGGTGGCGACCACTTTGGTCTTGGTGTCGGTGTTTGTACCGATTGGTTTTTTGGAAGGTCATATTGGTCGGTTGTTTTCCGAGTTTTCGATTACGCTTGCCGTGGCCGTGATCTTCTCCAGTTGGGTCGCGCTGACTTTGTCTCCCGCATTGGCCTCTAAGCTATTAAAACCTGCTATCTCTCGTTCAAGCCGTGTCATTCAGGCGCCATCTCAATTTAAGGTTAAGCCAACCAAACGCCAATCCCATTTCTTTCAAAAGCTCTTGATAGCCAACCTTCGCCAGCCACTGTGGATTTTATTGTTATTTGCCCTGGTGTTATCGAGTTTGGTTTATTTAGGACAGAAGCTGCCGCAAGAATATGTACCCAAAGAAGATCGAGGCGTGTTTTTTATTATGGTGAAAGCGCCGGAAGGGGCAACCTTTGACTATATGCAAAGTTATATGACCGAAATGGAATCCCGTTTAATGCCATTGGTTGAAAAGGGCGAAGTCAAGCGGTTATTGGTGCGAACCCCGCGCTCTTTTGGAAGCAGTGAGGTTTTTAACTCTGGGTTTGTCATCGTTGTGTTGGAGGACTGGGCAAAACGGCGAAATGGTTTTGAGATTATGCAGGCAGTTCGTCAGTCCTTAGCTGATTTATCCGGAGTCAAGGCGATTCCGGTGATGCGTTCAAGTATTGGGGGGCGTATTCAAAGCCCAGTACAGTTTGTGATTGGAGGCGGTAGCTACCAGGAGCTCGAGTCTTGGCAACACTTAATAAATGAAGCGATTGAAAAAACCAACCCTGGGTTGACCAATTTAGATTGGGACTATGAACCCACTAAGCCGCAATTGCGATTAAAAGTGGATTATGCGCGTGCTCGAGCACTCGGCGTTTCGCATCAAGATGTGACGGCAACACTGCAAGTCTTATTAGGTTCAAAGCGCGTCACGACGTTTGAACAACAAGGCGAAGAGTACGATGTGCTATTAAAGGCGGCTCCTAAGTGGTTTCAGTCTCCCTCAGATTTAGAGCAAATATATTTTAGCGTTGCCGGACAGGATGCGATGGTTCCTTTATCAAACCTAGTAACCTTATCTAATCAAGCCAGCGCCTCTAGTTTAAATCGTTACAATCGTGTCAGAGCGATTACCTTATCAGCTAAGCTGGATGATGAATTGGCGCTGGGGGAGGCGTTATCCTATCTGAATGATTTAACGCGCGCCACCCTGCCTGAGCATGCCATGATCGACTACAAGGGGCAATCTAAGGACTTTCAAACCGCTTCTTATTCGGTCTTTTTCGTGTTTTTATTTGGGTTAGTGGTTGTCTATTTGGTGTTAGCCGCCCAGTTTGAAAGCTTTATTCAGCCTTTGGTGATTATGCTGACGGTGCCAATGGCTTTTGCAGGCGGGGTGTTCGCACTCCATTATTATGGTTTGAGCTTAAATATTTACAGTCAAATTGCCTTAGTGCTATTATTGGGTCTAGCCACCAAGAATGGTATTTTGATTGTTGAGTTTACCAATCAACTGCGAGATGCGGGCTTATCGATGGGAGCAGCTTTGGTTAAGGCGACGCAATT
>CBFHUY010000118.1:0-5965 GCA_965658885.1 Hydrogenovibrio sp. | reverse complement strand
ATTTAAAGGCATTCGCCTTGCTCTAAGCCCCAATCTTTTGGCCGTTCATGCCCAAAACTCCGATCAGGATGAATCTCATGAAGATATGGCCATCGACTACAATGGCTCTGAAATGGAAATTGGCTTTAATGTAAACTATCTGCTGGATGTTTTAAATTCTATGCATGAGCAAACCGTTAGCTTGTATGTGAAAGACGCCAACAGTAGTTGCATGGTTGATACTCAAAATGAGACTTGTCACTGTCAACATGTCATTATGCCAATGCGTTTATAAATTCAGCGTTGATTCAGAAAGCACCCGTACACTATAAAACAACAATAAAAATAGTTTAATTGCACTTTGGGCTTATAACTCACAATCATGGCCATTCCAATTAATGCAAAGGTGTCATCATGGAATCAAAAACATCATTACTTTTAACCAACCGAAATTTATTCAATGTTGGTGTCCGCCTGGTTAAGTTCGCTTGGGTTATCGAAATACTCGCCGTTACCATCGGTTTTTTAATTTCCATTATCGTCGCCTATTCTGTCTATGACGAACTCAACCGTCATGAAGGTGCAGGCTCTTTTGGCGATTATGCAAATATCCTAGTCGCAGGTTTACCTTTTGTATTAGTTGCTGTCGTCGAGGCGGCCAAAATCCCAACCGCAACAGCCATGATGTATGCCCGCCATATTAGATGGCGCATCTTGTTATTTACAGGGTTAATCATGTTGGCATTCATTACCTTTGAAACCATGTCTAATGGTTTTGAACGGAACTTTGCCGGTCTCAATCTATCCATTGATGAACAAAAAAATGAAGCCATGTTGTTAGATAACCAAATCAAAGATTTGGAGCGTCGTAAAAAGGAAATCAATACCATTGATCCTGACAAGGTCGATAACCGATACAATCAAACCGTTGAAAAAGCCAATAAAAATTACTACCGAGCGTTACAAGTTGAGCGTGAACATATCAACAAGCAGTTACAAAATCTAAAAGATGATTATGAACCCGCTTACAAAGCTCAAATTCGCGAGCTTGAAGCTAAAAAGAATGAAATTTATGAATCTTGGGACCAAGAACGGGTTGCGCTTCAAAAGCGTTTGAGAACATTATTAAACCAAAATGTGTCGGGGGCGAGCACTGATAAAGAAAAACTCCAAAAAGAAGTTGATGATTTAAAAGCGGAAATGAAACAAAAGCTAGCAGAGGCCAGCTTCTTAACCAAAGCATCGGTAGAGGAAAAATACCGCAATCTGATCAAAGAAAAAGAACAGCGCCTTTATAAACTAGCTGACTTTGCTGCCGGCTCTTCAGCGTTGACCCAACAAACCCAGACAGAGCAGCAGCTTCAAGATCAGTTACAAATCTTAGGAAAAAACTTCCAGAAGCGCATTGATATGGTTCAAAAGCGTATTGATGAATTAGAAAATGAACTGAATGAACGTAGACAACATGATGAAGAGCTTAGAAAGAAATATCAGAATGAGTTCAAATCTTATTCTCGTCAAGTGGCCAATAATAAGCAGAGCATCATCAACCGGGTTGCAAATGAAAAGAAAGAAAAACTCAGCGAATATAAATCTATCCAGGAGCAAGTAAAAGAGATTGATACGCAGATTTTTGAAATCAAAAAGAAGCAAACCGTCATCGCTCACAAAATCAATCGGTTAGTGAATTCAAACCAAATTTATCGTATGGCGGCCTATATTGACGATAAGGAAAATGCGATAGAAGTACCAAAGAAAACGGTTGGCTTGGTCGCATTGGTTTGGTTCTCATCCTTGGCCTTTATTTGTGCGACCACTGGTATCTTCCTTGCGGTTTCTGGGATTTATTTACAGAAAACCTATGCTGAAAAAGAGGAAGAAGATCAAGAAGCTGAAGAAGCCAAATTGGCCGAACAAGCGAAAGCTGAAAAAGCTGAATTGGTTCAAAACGCTGACATCCAGCAGAACCAACAACCCAGCCCTGAAGAACCAGAACCCGTTCCTTCAGACCAATCCACAGAGACGCAATCGCGTTAAATTTTAAACAGAAAGGCGCTTATTTAAGCGCCTTTTTCATTTTCAATGACACCCTTTTAAACCTGGTTGATCCCAGCTAAATCCATTACAATGACGTCTTTTAGTTTCATGAGAGACTCGCTTGTCTAAACTGACAACTTTAAAGCTGCAACATTTCCGAAATATTGACCAGGCCTGCTTAGAATTTGGCGAAGGATTGAATCTCATTGTCGGCGATAATGCTGCAGGAAAAACTGCGCTCATCGAAGCCCTATGGACATTGGCCTCCGGCCGCTCTTTTCGTACCGCAAAACCCCAACAACTGATTCAGTTTGAACACCATGAACTGGTGATTTTTTGTCAAATAGTTGAGCAACAACAAACCCTCAATCTTGGATTGAGCCGCCAGCTCGATAAACTGACCTTAAAGCTCAATGGTGAGACTTTAAAAACCCAAGCCCAACTATCCGTTCATTTACCTTTACAACTGCTCACCCCAGAAAGTCATCGACTATTAGAAGAAGGGCCTAAGGCACGCCGCCAGTTTATGGACTGGGGCTGTTTTCATCAATTCAAAGCATTTTTACCAGCATGGCGACATTATCAACGCGCTTTAAAACAGCGTAATCACGCTTTAAAAAAACAACTGCCAGCCCAACAAATTCAATTATGGGATAGTCCTTTAATTGAGGCTGCAACTGAGATAGATGAGATGCGTTCCGACTATATTGAGCAATTAACGCCTTTTGTCAAAGAGTTTTGCCAAGCCCTCATGCCAGAACTTAAATCAGAATTAGCGTGTCAATATTCTGCGGGTTGGCCGAAAACGATGAACGCTCAACCGGTTGATGGCTTTGCCGATGTGGTTAAACAACAATTTGCCAAAGATCAACTTAATGGTCACACCCAATACGGCAGTCACCGAGCGGATATTAAGTTTAAATTTGATGGACAAGAAGCGATATTAACCTTGTCTCGTGGGCAACAGAAGTTATTTGTATGTGCGTTGTTACTGGCGCAGGCTTGCCTTTATCAAAATACCAGCCATCATTCGGTGATTATGTTAATTGATGATTTACCGGCAGAACTCGATGCTCACCACCGAACCACATTATTAAAGTTGCTGGATGCTTTAGACATTCAGCATATTTTGACCAGCACTGCTGAGGATTTGATCCCGATTTTAAATTCTAAAACAGCCCGAGTTTGGCACATTGAAAAGGGTTCTATTCATCAAACGATGCCAACCAGGCCTGGTTAAATTTAGGTCTCTAACCAAAAGGTCACGGGGCCATCGTTGGTTAACGTGACTTGCATATTGGCGCCAAACTCCCCCACTTGCGGCGGACGATAGATTTGTTCAACCTGTTTTATAAACTGTTGAAAGAGTGCGTTTGCTAATTCCGGTGCGGCGGCAGTATGAAAGCTGGGTCTTAAACCCTTTTGAGTACTGGCTGACAGAGTGAATTGGGGCACCAGTAATAGTTCTGCTCCTTGCCCTTCAAACGCCTGTTGAATATTGAAATTCATTTTGTCAGCGTCATCTGCAAACACGCGAAAATGTAGCAGTTTATGCGCCATTTTCGATAAGGTTTGCTCGTTATCATGCGGCTGAAACCCGCACAATACCACCAACCCCGTACCTATGGCTGCCGTTTTTTGGCCTTCGATTTCAACCTGTCCTTGGGTCACTCGTTGCAATAAACAAATCATCTTGTGACCTCAACTCAAAGCCGGATCGAACCAATCAATTTCATCCGCTAATTGGTCCATAATGGTCACCAATTGGTTTGCAATTTCCGGTTCAAAAGCCGAGTGTCCGGCATAGTCACACAGATGCAACTTGGCTTTTGGCAAGACATCGGCTAACTCAAACGCTTGATTAACAGGACACACCATATCATAGCGACCCTGCACAATATGAATGGGCAGCGTTACTAGAGGGGCATGATATTTTAGGATTTGATCCGCTTCCAAAAACGCATTATGCATAAAATAGTGGCATTCGATCCGTGCCATGGCGAGTGCATGATACGGATCGCCAAAATGATTTACCAAATCCGCATCAACATGCAAAGTGGATGTTCGCCCTTCCCAAATAGACCAAGCTTCAGCCGCACTCATGCGTGCGATTTCATTATCCCCAGTCAACAGTTCATAATAGCTTTCAATCATATTATCGCGTTGATGCTCAGGAATCGGCGCGATAAAATCTTGCCAATAATCTGGAAAGAAACGATCAGCGCCCTTTTGATAAAACCATTCGGTATCTTCTTGCCGACATAAAAAAATACCACGTAAGACCAGCGCCAATACTCTTTCTGGGTAAGATTCGGCGTAAAGCAAACTCAAGGTTGAACCCCAAGAACCACCGAATAGAACCCAACGATCAATGTTTAAATGACGCCGAATTTTTTCAATGTCTTCAATCAAATGACCGGTGGTATTATTGGTTAAGCATGCATGAGGACGAGATTTGCCACAGCCTCGTTGGTCAAACAGAATAATGCGATAGGTTTGAGGGTCAAAAAAGCGCCTCTGAATTGGACTGCTGCCGCCTCCCGGCCCGCCATGAACAAAAAGCACAGGCAACCCTTCTGGATTACCACTTTCTTCGATATAAAGGGTATGAGTGAGATCCACTTGTAAAAAGTGTTCACTATAAGGTACCTGAGGTGGGTAAAGTGTCTGCTGTAAAGAATCATTTGTCATGCATAAATTTTAGCGCACTTTTAAAAATGACACACGCCAATTCAAATAACAAATAAAAAAGCCGCGTATTTTGACCAGGCCTGGCAAAAATACACGGCTTTTAATGAAAGCAAGAAGCGAGAAATCGTTATTTCTTGCTACGTCCTGCTCTTTTACGATCGTTTTCTGTCAATAGTTTTTTACGAATACGAACATTCAATGGCGTTACTTCAACCAATTCATCGTCATCGATAAATTCTAATGCCTGCTCTAAGGTAAAGGTTACATGCGGGGTTAAGGTCAACGCCTCATCGGTTCCAGAAGCACGCATATTGGTCAACTGCTTGCCTTTTAACGGGTTAACCGTTAAGTCGTTGGCACGGCTGTGTAAACCAATAATCATCCCCTCATAGACTTCTTCACCATGACCGATAAATAAACGACCACGCTCTTGTAGGTTAAATAACGCAAACGCTAATGCCTTACCTTGACCAATTGAAATCAACACACCATTATTTCGTTCACCCAGTGTGCCAGAAAATTTTGGCCCGTAATGGGAGAAACTAGAGAAAATAAGACCATTTCCTTGTGTTGCTGTCATAAACTCAGTACGGAAACCAATCAAACCACGAGAAGGAATAATAAAGTCGATACGCACACGACCATGACCATCTGGCACCATATCTTGCATCTCGGCTTTACGCTCCCCAAGTTTTTCCATAATGGTTCCTTGAGAATCTTCTGGTACATCAACGGTTAGATTTTCGTAAGGTTCTTGCATCTCACCATCAATTTCACGGAAGATAACTTCTGGACGAGAAATACCCATCTCAAACCCTTCACGACGCATGGTTTCAATCAATACGGACAAATGTAATTCACCCCGACCGGATACACGGAACTTATTGGCATCTTCTGTTTCTTCAACACGCAGTGCCACATTGGTCAATAACTCTTTATCCAAGCGTTCACGAATTTGGCGAGAGGTCAGCAGCTTACCGTCTTGACCCACAAACGGCGAATCGTTTACTTGGAACGTCATACTCACCGTTGGCTGATCAACCGTTAAAGCAGGCAGTGCTTCAACATGGTTCGGATCACATAACGTATCCGAAATATTCAACGGATCTAGACCAGTAAAGGCCACAATATCACCCGCATGGGCTTCATCAACATTGATACGTTCTAAACCATGATAGCCAAATAACTCTGCAAGCTTCCCTTTGCGCTCTTTGCCATCCGCACCCACTATGGCAACTGTCATCCCAGCTTGAACCGC
>CBFHUY010000117.1:0-5994 GCA_965658885.1 Hydrogenovibrio sp. | reverse complement strand
GGACAGACCAACCCAATAGAGTGCTCGCCGTAATGACAGCAGATTGTTTACCATTATTCGTCAGTGACGTGTCTGGAACGGTGGTGGCTGCAATCCACGCGGGTTGGAAAGGGCTTTTAAATCAGATTATTATTAAAACACTTTCGCAATTGCCTGTCTCCAGCGACCAGTTACATGTTTGGATTGGCCCAGCCATTAGTCAGCCCTATTTTGAAGTCGGGCAGGAAGTGTTTCAACAATTTATTGACGTGGATGAGCGCTATCGATCATTTTTTGCTCAGTCATCAGCACCTGGAAAATGGTTGCTAAATCTACCAGGCCTGGCAGAATTTCAGCTAAACCAAGGTGGTGTAACAAGCGTTTTTCAGAGTCAGTTATGTAGTTACCATCAAGCCGAGTGGTTTTATTCCTATCGTCGAGAGGGGCAAACAGGGCGCATGGCCTCGTTAATATGGATTGAGCCGTCTGAATAATACCTAAAAGGTTCGCGTTAGCCTCGGTTAATGCTGTATTCCAATTTGCTAATATTTTCGGGCAATCCTTGCACAATCAAAACATCTTCAAAGCGTAAACGCGTTCCTGGATCTGGATCATCCCCGCGAACGGATCCGCGTTTAATGGACTTAATGGTGATTTTTAAGTCGGTAGCAGGTAGTTCTGAAAGACGTTTCCCGATCGCATGCGCACCTTCGTGAATATGAATGGGTTGAATGACTTCGCCCAGTTGAGCATGTTCAAACGGAATATGATCGGATTCCCCTGGGTAAAATCCATTGAGTAAGTGGTAACGACCTTCTCGTGCCATACGAGTCTGTTTTAACACTTGGCTCGGTGGTTTGCCCACCATTAAGAGCAGGTGGGACGCTAACATGATGCTTGATTCAAAGGTGTCCGGGACCACCTCAGTCGCGCCTGCCTGAGTCAGTTCATTTATATGGGTATCATCAAGTGATCTGACCAGTACGGGAATATTGGGGGCAACATCATGCAAGCTGCGTAGCGTTTTAATTGAAGCATGATAGTCATGAAAGGTAATAATCGCGACTTTGGCTTGTTCAATATTGGTGGCTTTAATAATACTGTGCTTGGCTGAATCACCAAAATAGACCGGTTCACCACTTTGTTGGGCTTCTCTAACCCGTTTTATATCCATGTCCAATGCCACAAAGGGAACATGTGCCTGTTCCAAAAACTTCGCAGTTGTTTGCCCAACACGACCAAAGCCAAATAGCACGACATGGTTCGACAAGTGTTTGCTATCTTCTTGAATGACATTTTCCATTTCGGAAAAATTACTTTGGTAACTTTTGCGACACAGACGACTGGCAATTCGGCCATTGAATTTAATCAGTACAGGGGTAAACATCATGCTGATAACAGCTGCGGTTAACAGAATTTGACCTAACTGTTCTTCCAACACCTTGTAAGACAGCGCCAAGGTCAGGAGCACTAACCCAAACTCCCCAACCTGTGACAGTGAAATGGCAGTCCGAAGGCTGATTCCTTCCGCTTTCTTAAAGGCACGCATAACGAAAAAAATGACAAATGCTTTGAGGAGCATAATGCCAATCGCCAGCCCAGCTATCATCAAAAAGTGGTTTCCGATCAACTCTGGGGAAATCATCATGCCGACGGTAATAAAAAATAACCCCAGTAAGATATCTTGGAAGGGGCGAATGTCGGCTTCAATTTGGTGGCGGTATTCGGTTTCACCGAGCATCATGCCAGCTAAAAAAGCGCCGAGCGTCATGGAAATGCCCATTTCTTCGGTAAAGGCGGCAGCACTGAGTACCACGGTTAGCACGGTTAAGGTGAATAATTCCTGTGATTTGGAGGTTGCTACTTCATTAAAAAGTGGCCGTAATAAATAGCGCCCCGCAAATAACATGACCACAACTACGATGGCGCCTTTAAAAAAGGCAAGACCTAATTCCGAAGCGAGCGAATTGCCTGTCGCACTTCCCAGTGCGGGGATTAAAATCAATAACGGAATGGCCATAATATCTTGGAAAATCAAGATGCCAACGGTTGATCGGCCATGTCGAGTTTGAATTTCGGATTGTTCAGTAAGTTGCTTTATGACGATGGCGGTGGATGACAGTGCGAAAGCACTGGCAATAACGATGCCGGATTCAATTGAGAGTCCAAATAAGTAGGCCACGAGAAAGACTAGCAAGCCAGTGATCAAAACCTGGAAGCTGCCAAACCCAAATACAATTCTGCGCATGGCAATCATTTGGGTGAGTGAGAATTCAAGCCCAATGGCAAACAGCAAAAAGACTACACCAAATTCAGCGAGGAAGCTGATGCTTTGTTCGCTTTGGATAATTGCAAAACCAAAGGGGCCGACAATAATCCCAACCAAGATATAATTTAAAATGGGTGGCAGGTGAATACGTCTTGAGATGGATACCAGTCCAACCGTAATGAGTAGTAAGAAAACAATGTTTAGGAGTATGTGGTCAAACATGACGGTCGTCTAATTCCTATTGAAGATGAAATCGCATCGAAAAATCAATGGCATGAAGGTGTTTTGTAATGGCGCCAGTCGAAATATAATCCACACCCGTTTGCGCCAATTCGGATAAGTCTTTCAGCTCAACATTGCCTGATACTTCTAATTTACAGCGGTGATTGACCCATTCTACAGCTTGTTCAATCATTTCTCGTGAGAAATTGTCTAGCATAATAATATCGGCTTTGGCCAGAACGGCTTGTTCAACTTCCGCTAGACTTTCCGTTTCAACTTCAATGAGTTTGTTTGGGTGATGCCGTTTGGCAAGGCTAACGGCTTGTTCGATGCCACCAGCAGCCATAATATGGTTTTCCTTGATGAGAATGGCATCGTATAAGCCAATACGATGGTTTGTACCGCCACCACAGTGGACCGCATATTTTTGAGCCAGTCTTAACCCTGGAAGGGTTTTTCGAGTGTCTAATAATTGAGTAGAGCCATTTTTTAATGCCTTCACATAGCGGTTCGTTTCGGTGGCGGTGCCGGATAAGGTTTGCAAAAAGTTCAGTGCACTGCGTTCTGCGGTGAGAATTGATTGAGCTGACCCCTTAAGGTGGCAAATGACACTGCCGACATTCACGGCTTCTCCTTCAGACACTAGCCAGTCAAGCTTAATGTTAGCATCAACCGCTTGAATAACCCCTTCAAACCAGGGGCGGCCACAAATAATAGCGGGTTCATTGGTGACAACTGTTGCGGATGCTTGTTGGGCAGGGGGGATTAGATCTGCGGTTAAATCGCCGGTCCCTATATCTTCTTGTAAAGCGGCTTGAATATTGACGGTTAAGTCCTGGAAATAATTTATCGGTGTCATTTTTTGGTTTCTTAATGGTTAAAGTATTATCAGTCGTTTGGTGTCATAATCGCATTTCGGCCTGAATTTTTAGCTTGATACAGTAGTTTGTCCGCTCGCTGTATGGCTTCTTTCAGGGGCTCATTTGGCATGACTTCAATGAGTCCAGCACTAAATTGAACAGGCTTATCTAGTGACTGTTGTGAATTTAAATAATCATTTAATTCGTTGAGTTGGGCGTAGGCAAGTTTCAAAGAAGTCGGGAATAAGACTAAAAACTCTTCACCGCCATGTCGTGACACCATTTGCCCTTTTTCGGCGGTGATTTGTAAGAGACCTTGTGCATAGTCTTTTAAAATTTGATCCCCCATTTCATGTCCATACTGATCATTGTAGGTTTTAAAATGGTCAATGTCTAAAATGGCCAAACACAGCTGCGGATGACGGTTTTGCGCCAAAGTATATATTTTGGAAAAGGCTTGTCGGTTATAGAGCTGTGTTAAAGAATCTCTTTCAGCCAACACCTTGAGTTGTTGCGCATATTCTTCCGCTTTCTGTTTCTCAAGTTGATAGCGTTTGCCCATCATATTCATAATTAAAATACAGACCCAGATCGACAATACATAGCTAAACAGGTTGTCCTGCAGTCTTGCGGTCTCGTCAGGGTATTGATAAATCCACTGTTGGGTTATGGGTTCGATGAGAAGCAGAATCATCGGCACAATCGTTAATAGACTAAAAAAGACCATTTTAACGCGTGGCTTCTCATGAAAAAGCGTTTGAATATAGGTTATTGCAATAAAGGAAAGAATCAAACTGGGTCCGAGAGATCCGGCATTAAAATACCAGTTAAGCGGAATAATAAACACCACCGAAATAAGAATAAAGACCATTGCCATGCTATCAAACTGCTTGTAAAAACGAGAGCGATACCAAATGAATAAATGGATGGGGGCAACGACGCCGATTAAAAAGTAGCTGAAAATGCGATCACCCGTTTCAAACTGCAAATTAAAGAGTCCGGCTGATAGATACATTATGACACCGCCCAGTAGAACCGCATGATGGGTATAGTGGAAAGGGTGGTCTTTATTGCCAAGTAGCCAGTGAAACATGAGCAGGAGGTTGCCTCTTAGTACGAATCAGTGATGAAATAACCAAAATAATAAAAACTTTCGTTATTATAGAAGATTCATAAAAATGATTTTGAGATGAATTTGTTAAACCCTTTGGCTTTTAACGAAAATGCGCCATCATTGAATCATTTTGGCTAATTAAAGTGTTCTGACCTAAAGTAGATACGATGAATCCATACCAACAGCAACCATTCACTGTCGACCTTAACCATCATCTTTTTCAAGGGGTTCGGTATGTGCCGAGTCCGAATCAGGATGAGCGCCCGAATGAACAGGACTTATCACTCATTGTGATTCATGGTATTAGTCTGCCTCCCGGTCAATTTGGTGGCAAAGGGGTAGAGCAACTTTTTACTAATCAACTCGATGAAGCGGAAGACTTGTACTATGCGGACATCGCGCATTTAAAAGTATCGTCTCATCTTTATATTCAGCGTTCGGGCGCTTTGACGCAATTTGTGCCATTTAATTGCCGCGCTTGGCACGCCGGAGTGTCCTGTTTTGAAGGACGAGAAAAATGTAATGACTTTTCAATTGGCATTGAATTGGAAGGAACCGATATCACCCCCTATACCGCCAGCCAATATCAGACATTAAAGCAAGTTATTGAAGGGTTGTTAAACGCTTATCCCAGTTTGTCAAAACGGCCAATTGTTGGGCATTGCGACATAGCGCCTCAACGTAAGACTGATCCAGGCCCATACTTTTTATGGCAAGCCATTGATTCGATGCTTCAAAAAACTTAAAGCTGTAACCGAATAGCGTGGGAGAGGGGGGCGCTTTAAGCAATCCACCCTTTCTTTTTTGAGGAGGATTTTCCTTGGTTGGATTTGGGCGTGAATTTTAAACAGGGTTGACCTGAACTCTCTAAAACCACAGCACTCGGCATCTGCTTGGTTTTAAAACCAAATGCTTTACAACCTCGCGGCTGTCTTTCATCCCAGGTGATGAAAAAATATCGGCACTTGAAACAGTCAATGGGTTGAGGGGGATTAGTTTTACTCATTAGGCTCGATAAAATTTTTTATGGATTAAATATAATTAAATCATGATATGATTCGCGCAAAATCAATACAGATTGCAACTGGAGATTACCAGCGGTTTTTCGTATACTTTGTAACCGAGTTTATTTTACAAGAAAACATCACATACTATAAAGGGTAAAGCATGAGTCAAGTTGGATTATTCTACGGCACTGACACGGGCAACACTGAACGCGTAGCAGATATGATTAAAGATAAGATCGGCAGTGATCTGGTTGATGTTTATGATATTGCCACCGCTAGCCCAGAAGATTTTGCAAAGTATGACAAGATCATTCTAGGCCAACCGACTTGGTATTATGGTGAATTGCAAAGTAGTTGGGATGACTTCTGGGATGAGTTTAAAGAAATTGATTTTACGGGTAAAACCTTTGCCTGTTTTGGGTTAGGGGATCAGGCTGATTACGCCGAGTATTTCCTAGATGCAATGGGCATGATGCATGATATTGCATTGGAAAATGGCGGGATTCCCGCTGGATATTGGCCAACCGATGGCTTTGAGTTTGA
>CBFHUY010000116.1:5764-6024 GCA_965658885.1 Hydrogenovibrio sp. | reverse complement strand
GTGAAATCCACCAACTGCTTCACCCGAATGCATTGATGCCTGTCAAACTGAATGGCAAACCCATTTCTGAAAAGATTATGACTGCTGTCTGGGGCTTCTTCTCTTTGTATGTGTTCATCGTCGTCATCCTCACCTTAGTGTTGTTGGCAATGGGGCTGGATGGCTTAACCGCCTTTTCGGCTGTGACCGCGACCATTACCAACCTTGGCCCAGGCCTGGGCGAAGTTGCCTCCAATTTTTCAGCATTGAGTGACCCGGTC
>CBFHUY010000116.1:0-5754 GCA_965658885.1 Hydrogenovibrio sp. | reverse complement strand
AAATGGGTGCTCACCTTTACCATGCTGCTCGGACGCTTAGAGCTGTTTACCCTCTTAGTTCTCTTTACCGCAGCCTTTTGGCGTAAATAAATCATGACGCAACCACTTTCAGAGAAATGGGATCAACATTATGCTGAACAGCCGGCGAATAAACCGGTTGAAGCCGCTTGGGTCTTAAAACAGCATTTGGCCGAACTGCCATTACGTGGCAAAGCGCTTGATCTCGCCTGTGGTTTGGGTGGCAATGCCCGTTTATTGGCACAATGCGGTCTTAAAGTCGATGCTTGGGACATTTCCGATACCGCCCTTACCCAGCTCAATAACTGGGCGGCAGTTAATCGGCTGCCGATCAACCCCATGCTCTGTGACTTTGAACAAATGCTGTTTCCTTTTCAACAATATGATGTCATTGTCATTAGCCGCTATCTCAACCGCAACCTATGGCCACAAATTTGCCAAGCCCTTAAACCAAACGGCAAACTTTTTTTCCAAACTTTTTTGGCCCCTGTGCAAGCCAATGCGCCTAAGAATCCGGCCTACTATTTACAACCAGGCGAACTGCAAAAACGGGTAAATTCTGACCAGGCCTGGTCAGAATTTCGTCTTAATATCTATGGTGTAGGCTGGTTAACGGAATCAGAATCCGCCCATCGTTATGCGTGGATGATTGCGCAAAAACGTCCTGCTCAATAACGCCATGCTTGCCCAACGACTGAACCTTTCGCCGATTCATCTCGGCATGTTATTGGCGACTTTCGGCACCGCGCTGTTTTCGCTTAAATCCATTTTCATTAAACTGGCCTACCTAGAAGGACTTAATACCGACAGCGTGCTGATGTTACGCATGGCGATTTCATTACCGATTTATCTGGGCATTCTACTTTGGTTAATCCGCCGACAAGCACACAGCGCTGTCCAGTCATCACAGTTACCCATGATTTTACTGCTCGGATTTTTAGGCTATTTTTTAGCGTCTTGGCTCGACCTAAAAGGGCTTGAAACCATTACCGCACAACTGGAACGCCTGACACTCTTTACCTACCCGATTTTAGTTGCGCTGCTCGGCGCACTGTTTTTTAAAACGCCCATTACCGCCAAAGTGGGGCTGTCCTTACTCATCACTTATGGCGGCCTTTGGGTGGTGTTTTATCAAGAATTACAGCTGATTGGCGATGGCACCGTATTTGGCACCTTAATGGTATTTTTGGCTGCGCTGAGCTTTTCGGTCTATGTGCTATTAGGCAAACGGATTATCCACCAAGTCGGCAGCCTGATGTTTACCTCACTGGCCATGATTTCCTCCAGCGTCATTACCCTGATTTATTTTAGCGTTTGGGTTGGTTTTAACGGATTCGAAGTGACGCAGATGGCTTGGATTTGGTTAATCTTATTAGCCCTCTTCAGCACTGTCATTCCCAGCTTCATGATTGCCGAAGCCATCGCGTTGATCGGCCCGACCCAAACTGGCATCGTTGGCACTTTAGGGCCCATCTTTACCATTCTTCTGGCCGTCTGGTGGCTCAATGAACCCTTCGGCCTACCGCACCTCATCGGCCTCAGTCTCGTCATCAGTGGCGTGCTGCTACTCACGTTCAAGCGAGCATAATCATTTAAAACCATCATTCATCACTTAACAACTTCCTTAAAAAACAAAACCTTATTTTTTGTGCGACAATTTGTCGCATTGTCAAGCCCTGGTCCCGCTCCTAAAATCTATTTATTTTTTAAATAGAGCATACAAACATGAAAAAACAACCACTCTATCTAGCGATAGCCGCTGTCCTGTTGAATCCGACCTACACCCAAGCAGAATCGGTACTCCTGCTGGATAATATTAGTGTCACAGCAACCAAAATTGAACGTGAATCGAAAACCGTTCCGCAAAGTGTGTATGTGGTCGATGAAAAGCAAATCGAAAGCGAAAACGCCACCAGTGTCAATGAACTCATTAGTAAAATCCCAGGCGTCACGGCAGTCAGCAAGAACAATGGCTATGATTCACGTCTGATTATTCGTGGTGCAGGCTTAAAAGCGCCGTATGGCGTGCGTGAAATCATGGTGATTCGTGATGGTGTGCCGATGACCGACCCAGACAGTTTTACCCGTTTTGATGTGATTGATATTGATGATATTGAATCAGTCGAAGTTTATAAAGGACCGGGTTCAATTTTCGCTAGCAACGCCAGCGGCGGCGTGGTGTTTATTCAATCAAAATCCGTATTCGATGACCAACAAGACCGATTCAAAGTCGGTTACGGCAGTTTTGGCACTGCAAAATTAAATGTAAAAAAATCGATTCAAACCTCCGAGACTGACAACTTAGCGATTAACTTTTCGCGTCGTCAATCAGAAAATGGCTGGCGCGACTGGAACCAGTTTGATACCACACAGTTAAGTGTGAAACACGGTCATTTTTTTGATGATGATTCGGTGCTTGAAACCGAAATTGCCTATACCCAAGCCAATTTGCAACTGCCGCAATCCTTAAGCGCTGCCGAGTTCGATGCCTATAAAGATACCGGCGAAACCACCAATACCAGCAGTGCTTGGCGAAAAAGTGGCCGTTACTCCAACACACTGTTTATTAATAGCCGTTATGAAACCACCATGGGTGAATTTGACTTTAAACCGCAAGTTTATATGACGCGCTGGGACCATTTTCACCCAGTAACCGGCATGATTAACGACTCGCAAGATAATACCGTCATCGGCACCGACCTCGCTTGGAGCCGAAGCCACGACTTCTTTAATATGCCGTCGGAACAAATTTTTGGTATTGGCTTACGTGCCGATATTCAAAACGATGCAAAAAAATACCAGTATGCCGATGTGACGACCATCCCTAGTGGGCGAATTGTTCAAGTGAACTCAGATGAAAAAGGCGCTTTAGCGAATACCGAAGACAGTGACAGTCAAATCTATAGCGCTTATTTCCAAGAGTCCTTTTCGCCCAATGCAAAATGGCACATCGACTTGGGGGCTCGCGCCGACCTGCTTAATATGCGCATTAATGGTACCGAATACTCAAGTTATGACTTTGCAACTGGCGTATACGAATCCGGTAATGGTGATTTTAAATACCAAGAGACCTACCGGCTTTTCTCTCCCAAAATTGGCGCCAGTTATGCCCTGACGGAGACACTCAATATTTTTGCAATGGCAGTTTCGGCCAATCAAGCACCGACGGTCAGTGAAATGCAAGCCAACCAAACCTACAACAAAGCGGACTTAAAAGGTTCAACCTCAAGTAATATTGAATTTGGTTTAAAGCAGCGCGGTTCAAAACTGAGTGCGGATATTAATATCTATTACACTCAGCTCTCTGACGAAATTGTTTCAGTACGAGGCGGCAGCTATCCGAATCTTTATACCTATTATGAAAATGCCGGACGGTCCGAACGCAAAGGCATTGAGCTCAGTGCGCAATATAAAATATCACCTACTTTAAGCATTGGTGCCAATGCCAGCGCCACCGACTATCAATATCTTGACTATATCAGCTCTGGCAATGATTACTCCGGCAATCGTCCGCGCTTTATTCCCGACTATCAATATGCGTTATTTGCAAATTTACAAAAACAAGCGTATTCCGCTCGCTTAGAAGCCATTGGTTTCGGTTCTTACTATATTGATGACGCCAATACCGAACGCAATGGCGGTTATGACGGCGTATTTAACCTAATGCTCGGCTATAGCAAGCAAGCACACCTATTTAACCTCAGTATTCGCAATCTATTGGATAAACGTTATGCGCAAGAGGTCTCGGCTTCCTATGGCGGAAACCTTTACACACCGGGCACACCAAGAAGCCTAATGTTGACCTATCAATATAAATACTAGGAGCCAGATATGAAAATTGTTGAACGCCAATCGAATCGTTTAAATCTGTTACGTTGGCCAGTTATTGGTTGGTTTTTCAACCATACCCCAACCATGCAAGTGATGCGAGTGATTGTATTAGCAATGTTGGTTAGCGCCATTTATTTCGGTTTAGTTTATCCCACCGAAGAAACCAACCCCTACACAGGTGCGATTTTTTGGTCGCTATTTTGGCCGTTTTTCTTAATTGTAAGTATGGCGACACTAGGCCCTATTTTTTGCGGTATTTGCCCCCATAGTTTTATTGGAAAATATCTCAATAAAATGGGGCCCAAAAAGCCGATCCCTGCTTGGTTAAAAAAACGCTGGATTGGTTTTGGCTTGTTGTTGGCCGCATACTGGGTGCCGATTTACGCCTTTCCGGATTTATTAAAAACCCCGTGGATTAGTGCGCTGTTTTTTTTGGTGTTGACGCTTTTTGCTTGGACAAGTTTTTATTTATTTAGAAACATGGCCTACTGCTCAAACCTCTGTCCAATTGGTTCGGTCACCAGCGCGTTTGGTAAAGTTGGCTTTGCCAAACTCACCACAGATCAAGACCATTGCAACTCGTGCCGCAGTTTTGACTGTATGAAAGCCTGCCAATGGAACCTAAAGCCCTATTTGTTTGAGCCAAAAAACTCGATGGGGGACTGCACCCTTTGCATGGACTGCTCAAAAGCCTGCAATGCGGTGGAATTCAAGATAACCAAACCATCAATACAACTATGGCAACCCTCAAAAGCCAAAGAGCCAATGAACGTGTGGGTCTATGTATGGCTGTTGGCAGTGATCTCCATTACCATGCGCTTTCATCATTCGTTGGGTCATTCTTCGATTAAGGAACAATTGCCATGGGTGCAGGCGGGAACGTGGATGGAGCAGTTTTGGCCGATGCCACCTTTTGATTGGATTGGCGCGATTGCCCTCGGCATGGCGGTTTCGATCACGTTTGCCATCTTCTTCGCCAGCTTTGCAATCAGCGCCAAACTGGTCAATAAACCTTTCAAAGAATACGCCCAATCAGTTGGTCAAATGTTAGCACCATTGATGTTGATTGGTGGTTTAAGCCATGTCGGCAGTTTCTTTTTCCTGCATTATGCTTCGGATCTCGCCAACGCCTGGTATTGGCTCATTGGCTCCGTTAACCAAATGCAACCGCTAGCGAGCTTCCGCGATGGCTGGGTTCATCTGTTCAATTTATTTAATTATGTGGCAGTCGTCTGGGCCATGCTTATTTTGCACAAACGCTTAGGGTTACTGGCGTTAAATGGGCCAAAACGGTTAGCGGTGTTTATGATCAGTGGTTCCATGATTTGGTTCTATTTGTCTCTGATCATATTGCGAGCTATGATTCCAAGTGGCCATTAAACTCAAACTGCACCACTGAGCCTAATTATCCAAGCAGATTTACAGTCGACGGTAATTAGGCCTTATGCCGCCCCAACGTTCGACAACACTCGTCATTAAAAGTACAATCTTATTTTTATCTTATTTGAAAATCAAATGACCGAGTCACACCGCATAGAATTTAAACGCCAACTCACCGACACGCTTGAAAAAGAAGTGGTTGCGTTTCTGAATGCCAAACAAGGTGGTGAAATATTTATTGGTGTTGATGACGCAACACAACAGCCGATTGCTCTAGAGAGTCTTGATGCGTTACAACTCAAAATCAAAGACCGTATAAAACACAATATTGCACCCTCGGCACTGGGTTTATTTGATGTGTTTTTAACCGATTGGCAGGGCGAGCAGGTTATTAAAATTGTTATTGCCAGCGGTTCGGAAAAACCCTATCACCTCACTAAATTCGGCCTATCGCCTAAAGGCTGTTTTATTCGCATTGGCTCGGCTTCAGAGCCAATGAATGACCGCATGATTACGGAACTGTTC
>CBFHUY010000115.1:0-6036 GCA_965658885.1 Hydrogenovibrio sp. | reverse complement strand
TTTATACCATTAAAATACGGGTATCGCTCAATCAATGGAAACTACCGACACCACTCATTCTAGATGCTTTGTGGAACCCGGCTTGGCAACTGGATAGTGGCTGGCATCAAATCCAAATTCAATCCCCAAAAAGTTGGCTATAGACCATGAAAAAACGCATCAAACTTTTTCTATCAAGTCAGTACGGTTGGTTAAGCGTTATTTCCAGCATCTTGCTGGCCATACTGGTGGTGATGAGTCAAATTTTGCAAAATGCTTCTCAGTTTGCAGAAAGTTATTCAACGCTACTGTTTATTGCTTTTTTCGGGATAATTCTACTGGTTATTATTTTAATCAAAACCCTGCTCAAACTCCGCCAGCAGTATCGTCAAAATGTGGCCGGAATCAAACTCACAACGCGTCTGACCCTCATTATCAGTGCCTTGCTTGGCATTCCGCTCACCATCGTCTTTTACTTCTCGATGAGCTTTGTCCATCAAGGCATCGACCAATGGTTTGATGTCAAAACCGAAACCGCTCTGAGCAATGCGGTTAAATTGGTACAAACCTCTCTGGACGACCAAACACGGCGCAAGCTCAACAGTACCCAACAAGCGTTAAAACGTTATCAACAAGACCTCATTGACTCCCCCATCCTCACTCTCAATAAAATTGGCGAACAACTGAATGCACGCGAACTGTCACTCTATAACTCTGATGGTCAACTGATTGCCTATAACAGCCAAGAAAACATTGGCATCTTACCGACGGCTCCTGCCCCTAGGCTATTTCAACAAATTCGAAAACGGCTAAGCTACGCCGCCATTGAAACCCAACCCGGCGCCAATTCTCAACATCAATTTATTCACGTTATTTTGCCAGTCAACGACTTGTTGAACAATAAACTCTATGCGTTGCAGGTCATTTTTCCGATTCCGGATCAACTCAGCAACCTAGCCAGCACGGTTCAAGTTGCTTCTGGTCAATATCAAGAGCTCTCCTATTTAGGAGCACCCCTTAAAACCAGCTTTACCGTTATCTTAACCATGGTATTGCTACTCACCTTAATCAGTGCCTTGCTATTTACCATTCGAACCATTGAAAACATTACCCGTCCGATCAGAACCCTCGCAGAAGGGACAGAGGAAGTCTCCAAGGGGAATTACTCCCTGACCATGCCGATTGATCGACAAGATGAGATGGGACAATTGATTCAATCTTTTAACGACATGATTCAGCAAATCGCGAAGGCTCGAAATGAAATCAAATTTGGTCAGCAGCAGGCCGAAATGCAAAAACTTTACCTGCAAGCCATTATTAAAAACCTCAATAGTGGTGTGCTCACTTTTGATAATCACATGCGCCTCAAAACGCTGAATGATGCCACCAACCTGATTCTCAATACCGACTTATTTTCTCAGGTTGGCAATGAAATTGGCGACATTCTAAAGCAACCCGAATACCAAGCCTTAAACGGCTTCTTTGAACAGGTTTTCCCTTTATTTCGGAAGGATGCCAAGCCTTGGAGTCAACAGCTGAGTTATGATGATTTTCATGGTCGCAAAATGCTGTTGGTCCATGGTTCAACCTTACCCAGCCTTGACCAAAAATTTAATGGGTACGTTATCGTGATTGAAGATATTACTAAACTCATCAAAGCCCAATTGCATGCAGCTTGGAGTGATGTAGCCCAGCGGCTCGCCCATGAAATTAAAAACCCATTGACGCCCATTCAGCTTTCTGCCGAACGACTGAATTTCAAGCTATCGAGCAAGTTGGTAGATTCCGATCAGCAGCTCCTTCAGCGCATGACCGACACCATTATTGAGCAGGTACTGGCCATGCAGAACCTGGTTGATGCCTTTACCGAATATGCGGACACCCCTGAATTGGAATTAACCCAACTGGATTTAAACGGGCTTGTTAAAGATGTCGTAAACATGTATAAAGATCCTAAAGCCAATTGGCGTGTCAGCTATGAGGTTGACCCTCAGTGCCCAACCCTTTCAGCCGATCCCGCCAAGCTCAGACAGCTGCTGCACAACCTCATTAAAAACGGCCTTGAAGCTTGTGAAACCATCCCTCAAGGGCGGGTAAAAGTCATGACGCAAAGCCTGGACGAACACCATATTCAACTGCGTGTCTGTGACAATGGCAATGGCATACCGGAAACCATTAAAAACTGGATTTTTGAGCCCTATGCCACCGGTAAACCCAAAGGAACAGGATTGGGGCTTTCAATCGTGAAAAAAATTGTCGATGAACATCATGGGCAAATTCAGGTAGAATCTTCACCTGATACAGGAACCTGTTTTATCATCAAACTTCCACAAACCCAATAAATGACAACCGCAAGGATATAGGCTTTAATGATAAAACCCAGCAAAATTCTCATTGTTGATGATGAAAAAGACATCCGAAACCTCATGCAGGAAATCTTTACTGAAGAAGGTTACCAAGTCATGCTGGCGGCGAATGGCCAACAAGCGCAAGCCATCTGGCGTGATAAATCGCCGGACATCATCTTTTTAGATATCTGGATGCCGGATATCGATGGCATTAGCTTGCTTAAAAAAATGAAAACCGAAAAAATTCTTGATCATAGCTGTGTCATTATGATGTCGGGACATGGCACCATTGAAACCGCCATCGAAGCGACCAAACTCGGTGCTTACGACTTTTTAGAGAAACCCTTATCGCTGGCCAAACTGTTAATTACCGCAGAAAGAGCCATGACGCATTTCCAGCTACACCACGAAAACCGCCACTTAAAACAAAAGCTGCCTGAACAAATTTTACCGATTGGCAAAAGCAAACTGATTGGTGATCTTCGCGACACCATTAAACGGCTCTCGCAGTACACCATGCCCATTTTAATTGAAGGCGAACCAGGGACTGGCAAAAAGCGGATTGCCAATGCCATTCACAAACTGAGTGCACGCAAAGATCACCCGCTTTTTACCATAAATGGCGCAGATTTTTCCGATCAGGAAAAGCGAATCCTTGGCGAGAAGTCACCCGAAACCACCATTACCGGCGAACTCATTCATGCCACTGGCGGAACCCTGGTGATTGACAATGCCGAACAGCTCGACACCAAAGGGCAAGCTTTTTTAAGTCAATTGATTTTTGAAAACGGTTTTATTCGCCCTGGCAGCCACCAAAAAACCACGGTGGATTTGCGCATTATTGTGCTATCACAAGGTGGATTAGAACAACTGGTGGAACACAATAAGTTTCGTGAAGACCTATTACACCGTTTACAGGTCATGCCGATTCAAGTCCCGTCATTACGCCAGCATACCGAAGACATTCCCGAATTGGTTGATCACTTTCTAGACTACTTTTTAACCCATGAAGGGCTAGAATATCGTGAGTTTACCGTTGCGGCTCAAAATGTGTTGCGTCAATATAGTTGGCCAGGAAACTATCGTGAGTTGCAAAACCTCATTCAACGGCTACTTATTTTAGGGGATGGCGATGTCGGCGCAGATGAAGTCCGTTATGCCCTGGAAAGACGGCGCAGTGAGGCAGGTGCCTTTAATGCCGTGGATACCTCCACCAATTTAAAACAAGCCAAAGAACAATTTGAGGCCGCTTATCTCAGCCAGTTACTCAGAGAAACGGGTGGCAATGTCACAGAGACAGCGAGATTGTCAGGGGTTGAGCGCACCAATTTATACCGCAAGCTCAAGGCATTGAACATTGACCCAAAAAACCCAAAATAGCGCCATATAGTTAGCTTATGCAAGTTAAAATATTGCTTATTACACGAATGCAAAGTGATTCATTATGAATATTCTAATCCTCGGAGCCGGTCAAGTCGGCAGCTCACTGGCAGAGCTTTTAGCCCATTCAAATAACGATGTGACGGTGGTGGACTTAGATCAAACCAGTTTACAGCGACTCCAGGATCGGTTGGATATTCGCACTGTTAATGGCCATGCCTCCGACCCTGACATTTTGAATCAAGCCGGCATAGAAGATGCCGACATGCTGATCGCGGCAACCCATGAAGATGACACCAATATCGTTGCCTGCCAATTAGCCCATATTATGCACAAGACTGAAACCAAGATTGCGCGTGTTCGTAGCCCCAGTTATCTCAATCACCCCGAATTATTTGATCGGAATCAAAATTCAGATGCCATTCCGATTAATGTGTTGATTAGTCCTGAAACCTTGGTTAAAGACTATATTTTGCAGTTAATCGATTACCCAGGCTCTTTGCAAGTGGTTGACTTCGCCGATGGTAAGGTTCGACTGGTGGCGATTCGCGCCTATTCCGGAGGCTTACTGGTTGGTAAGAAAATTCGAGAAATTAAGCATCACCTCCCTGATGGGGTCATGCACCGAATTGTCGCTATTTATCGCCACAATGAAATTGTTATTCCCACCGGCGAAGTGACCATTCAAGTCGGCGATGAGGTCTTTTTCTTGGCAGAACCCTCACATATCCCAAAAATTGTGCAGGAATTACGACGCGATAAACTCCGCCCTTCCCGTAATATTATGATTGCAGGGGGCGGAAATATTGGCTTTAACCTTGCCAAAGAACTTGAAAAACAACACAACGTCAAAATCATTGACCGCAGCATTACCCAAGCCCGTAAAATTTCTGAACAGCTTGAAGAAGCCATTGTTATTCATGGTGATGTGGCAGATCGTTCCCTGCTGATTGAAGAAAACATTGATGAAATTGATTTGTTTGTTGGCCTAACAAATTCCGACGAAGCCAATATTATCTCTGGTATGTTGGCCAAAAAGCTGGGCGTACGCCGTGTCATTGCACTGGTCAACAATCAATCCTATGTCGATTTAATTCAACTGAACAGTATTGATATTGCCTTATCGGCAGACCAAATCACCACCAGTCGCCTGTTGCATTACATGCGACAAGGGGATACGGTGAAAGCCTTTACCTTGAGACGCGGCACCGCTGAAGCAATGGAAGTCATCGTTCATGGCAGTGAAAACTCTTCCCGTATTATCGGTAAGCGCATTGGTGAAATTGCTTGGCCCAGTAGCATTACCATCGGCTGTATCATCCGTGAAGAAGAAGTCCTTTTCTCGCACCGTGACCTTACCATTGAAGCCGAAGATCATGTCATTCTGTTTTTAAACGACCCCACTCAAGCAACCGAAATAACAGAGCTTTTCACCCCACAAGAAGCTAAGAGTTGGTTTTAGAATTACAATAGGCTGATGCAATGCATACCAATATCATTTTAAAAGTTCTGGGATTGCTACTGATGGTCTTCAGTGTTTCACTGATACCGCCGGTGCTCATCTCTTTATATTATCAAGATGGTGGCACCCAAGATTTTCTGCTGTCTGCACTCGCCTTATTGAGCTTAGGGTTATTGCTATGGTTTCCATCCCGCCATGTACAGCGCGACCTTAAAATCCGCGATGGCTTTCTCATCGTTGTCATGTTTTGGGTCGTACTTGGCTTTGCCGGTTCCGTGCCCATGTATTTCACCTCTAACCTCTCCATTTCACTAACCGATGCCATCTTTGAATCCTTTTCAGGCTTAACCACCACCGGTGCAACGGTGATGAGCGGTATTGAAAACCTCCCCCACTCCATGCTGTGGTACCGTCAACAACTACAATGGCTGGGGGGTATGGGGATTATCGTATTAGCGGTCGCCATCCTGCCGATGCTGGGCATTGGGGGCATGCAGCTGTACCGCGCCGAAAGCCCCGGCCCAGTCAAGGATAACAAACTGGCGCCTCGAATTTCAGAAACCGCCAAAGCGCTTTGGTATATTTATCTCGGTATCACTTTAGCCTGTGCATTCAGTTTTAAAATGGCTGGCATGAGCTGGTTTGATGCCTTTGCCCATAGTTTTTCCACCGTCGCCATTGGCGGTTTTTCCACCTATGATGCCAGTATTGGTCACTTTGACAGTGTTGAGATCGAAATCATTGCCATGCTGTTTATGTATATTGCCGGCATCAATTTTGCGCTCCATTTTACCGCGTTTCGTCACCTCACCTTTAAACGCTATTTGTCTGATCCGGAATACAAAGGCTATACGATGATTCTGTTTA
>CBFHUY010000114.1:0-6089 GCA_965658885.1 Hydrogenovibrio sp. | reverse complement strand
TTCCGCGCTCTAAAGAATTAACAACCTTGTTGATGACATTGGGGGCGGCGGTATTTCTGTATTTATTTGGCGATGTGATGATACGCGACTTTGAATCCATCTTTACCCGAGGGTTAAGTTTTGATCGGTCTCATGCGTATGATTTTGCCATGGCCACCAATTTGATTTTGGGGATGGTGATGCACTCTATCTTGATGGTGTTGCCATTTTTGTCGTTGATGGTGCTTATTGCTGTTATCTCACCGATGTTATTGGGGGGGTGGAATTTTAGCACCCAGGCCTTGGCGCCGAAGCTCAGTAAGTTAAATCCTGTAGCTGGCATCAAAAAAATGTTTTCGATGAATGCGTTAATGGAGTTATCGAAGGCCTTTGCTAAATTTGTATTGGTGTCAGCGGTTGCCGCATATTTTTTATGGCACTCCTACGAAGAAGTGTTAAGTATTGGTTTAGAACCGACGAAGCAAGCGTTAGCCCATTCTGCACAATTGATTGTGGAAGCTTTTATCTTTGTTACCTTGTCATTGTTAGTGGTGGCGGCGATTGATGTACCCTTCCAAATGCATCAACATATTACCCAATTGAAAATGACCAAGCAGGAAGTCAAGGAAGAGCATAAGCAGCAAGAGGGGAGCCCCGAGGTTAAAGGTCGTATTCGTCAATTGCAACGTGAAATGTCTCAAAAGCGCATGATGCAAAAGGTACCAGAGGCGGATGTGGTAATTACGAACCCAACGCATTTTGCGGTGGCATTGAAATATTCGCCTGATGAGATGCCTGAGCCAATGGTGATCGCAGTGGGTTCAGATTTTATGGCCGCGCAAATTCGAACCTTAGCGAATGAGCATAAAATTCCGATTATCGAAGCGCCCCCATTGGCTCGTGCTTTATACTATAATGCGGAGGTTGATCGGCCCATTCCCTATAATTTATTCCGGGCGGTGGCAGCCATTTTGGCCTATGTCTATCAGTTAAAAGAAGGTAAGTCAGCGAATGCCGTCGATTTTCATAATCTTCCGATACCTAAAGAAATGCAGGTCGATGAAAAAACTGCACAAAATGAGTTATAACTAAACGCTAATGGATTTTAATCAGCTACTCAGTCAAATAAAGTTGTCCTTTAAAAATGGTTTAGGGATTCCTATTGCTATTTTGGCACTTTTGGCAATGGTGGTTGTGCCGTTACCGCCTTTTTTGCTCGATGTCTTTTTTACTTTTAATATTGCCCTTTCTCTAGTGGTCTTGATGGTATCGCTTTATGCAAGGCGACCACTTGATTTTGCCGTATTCCCAACCATTATCTTATTAACCACCTTATTTCGTTTAGCACTTAATATTGCCTCTACTCGAGTGATTCTATTAGAAGGGCATACGGGGCCTGGTGCAGCTGGAGATGTAATCGAGGCGTTTGGTGCTTTTGTTATCGGTGGAAATTTCGCGGTGGGTCTAGTCGTCTTTGCCATTTTGGTGGTGATTAACTTTGTGGTCATCACTAAAGGGGCTGGCCGGGTTGCGGAAGTTAGTGCCCGTTTTACGTTGGATTCGATGCCGGGTAAACAAATGGCGATTGATGCTGACTTGAATGCCGGTTTGATCACTCAAGAGCAGGCACAAGCTCGACGGTTAGATGTGACATCCGAAGCAGATTTTTATGGGTCAATGGATGGTGCCAGTAAATTTGTTCGGGGGGATGCGGTCGCGGGGATTGTCATTCTGTTTATTAACCTGATCGGTGGTTTTGCCATTGGTATGGGGCAGCATGATCTGAGTTTTTCCGATGCGATAGAGGTTTATACCTTATTGACGTTAGGGGATGGTTTGGTTGCGCAGATTCCTTCTCTATTACTTTCAACCGCTACGGCCATTATTGTTACCCGTGTTTCGGGTGATAAAGAAGATATGGCGCAGCAAGTCCAATCGCAGATGTTTACTAACCCTAAGGCACTGGGTATGACGGCGGTGATTGTGGGTGTGTTCGGTGTGATTCCAGGAATGCCGAATGTGGCCTTTTTAACCTTTGCGGGTATTGCCGGCGCTGGCGCTTATATGATTCACCGTAAGTCGCAGGAACAACCAACCCCTGAAGCAAGTCTTTCTGAGGCGACGGAAGCAGCCGAAGAAAAGACCCCGGAATTAAGCTGGGATGATGTGCAAAGTGTGGATACGCTTGGTTTGGAAGTAGGCTATCGTTTAATTCCCATGGTGGATCAAGCACAAAGTGGTCAATTACTGGAAAGGGTCAAAGGGGTGAGGCGAAAAGTCTCCCAAGAGCTTGGGTTTTTGGTGCCGCCCGTTCATATTCGGGATAATTTGGATTTAAAGCCTAATCAATATAGAATTATGCTAATGGGCGTCACTTCGGGAGAAGGAGAAGTCTTTCCAGATAAGGAGTTGGCGATCAATCCAGGTCAGGTTTTTGGTGATGTGGCCGGAGTGCCGACACAGGATCCCACTTTTGGTTTAGAGGCCGTTTGGATTGTGCCGTCTGACAGGGAGCAGGCGCAAGCATTAGGCTATACGGTGGTTGATTCGAGTACCGTGGTGGCCACGCACATCAGTCAGGTTATTCAAGACTATGCGGATGAGCTGCTGGGACATGATGAAGTGCAAACGCTGTTGGATAAAGTGAAGCAAACATCACCAAAATTGGTTGAGGAATTGGTGCCGGATAAGATGTCACTGGCCGTGGTGGTTAAGGTGCTACAAAACTTATTGACTGAGAAGGTGTCTATTCGTGATTTACGGACAATTTTGGAAGCCTTAACTGAAAAGGTTGCGGTAACGCAAAACCCGACCGAATTGACAATGCATGTCCGTGCAGCCTTAGGTCGTTCCATTATTCAGGGCATTATTTCAGCAGAAGAGGAATTGAAAGTCATTACGTTAGAGCCAGGGTTGGAACAGTTGTTGCTACAAGCCAGTCAAGGGTCGCCTGAAGGGCAGTTGGCGATTGAACCTAGCTTAGCAGAGCGCTTGCATACGACGTTAAAAGAAGAGGCTCAGAAGTTGGAAATGGCGGGTCAAGCCCCTGTTTTATTGGTTGCGCCACAAATTCGAGCGCAATTAGCAAGGTTGTTCAGGTTTAGCCTGTCAAATTTACATATTCTGGCTTATTCTGAAGTGCCAGAAAACCGTCAGATTAGCGTTGTTGCAAATGTTGGGCAGGGGGGATAAGTGAAGCTGAAGCGATATTTAGCGCCTAACATGCGAAAAGCAATGACTTTGGTGCGAGATGAGTTGGGTGATGATGCGGTGATTATGTCCACGCGTAATACCCGTGATGGCGTTGAAGTCGTGGCTGCAATTGATCCTGAAGCGCAGCAATTTAAAGAAACGTCGGCTCCGGCTGCCTCTCGCTCCAGTTATGTGTCATCTGAATTACATTCCACGGCACAAGAGATGCCGGGTAATGGTGAAATGGCAAAAATGGCGGATGAACTTAAGGCCGTTAAGCAATTATTGGAAAACCAGTTATCAGGTTTGGCGTGGAATCAAACTGAAAATCAAGACCCAAACAAGATTGCGCTTATAAAGCGCTTGGTCAAAATCGGGGTGGGTTGGGATCTCGCGCAACGATTAGTGAGTAAAGTTGATGCTAAAAATGACCAGGCCTGGCGAGAAATTTTGGCTCAAATTGAGTTAATGGTGCCGATTGATGATAAGGATATTATCGAGTCGGGTGGAACCATTGCCTTGGTCGGACCGACTGGCGTCGGGAAGACAACAACGATAGCCAAAATTGCCAGTCGGTTTGTGATGCGTAATAGTCCAAACCAAATTGCACTGGTCACGACGGATTGTTATAAAATTGGTGCTCAGGCACAGTTGAAAACCTTTGCAGAATTAATGGGGGTTCCTGTGCATGTGGTGAGCTCCGATGGCGAAATGTTGAGCTTATTAAGTGCATTAGCCTCTAAAAAACTAATTTTGATTGATACGGCGGGGATTAGCCAAAAAGATATTCGCTTAACACAGCAATTAACTAAGCAGCGAGCGGGTATCACCCATATCCGAAATTATTTAGTGATTTCGGCAGCCACTCAGTTAAGTGTGATGAATGACATCGTCAAGTCGTTTAGTGAAGTTGGGTTAAAAGGCTGCATTTTAACCAAGGTGGATGAAGCCTTACAATTAGGGAATGTCTTAACGGTTTTAATCGAACATCAATTGTCGCTGTCGTATTTGTCAGGCGGGCAAAGAGTTCCTGAAGATTTGGAGCCGGTTAAGATTCGTGATTTATTGGACAAGGCGTTGCTATTAGGACAGCAAAGTATGTCGGAGCATCATGAAGATGCGTTTCGATTAGGAATGGGAAAGGAAATGTCTGATGCACAATGATCAAGCAGCTGGATTAAGAGCAATGCAAATGAGTAATCATAGTGAGTCAAAGGTGAATTCAGAACGAAAAAGCAAACCAGTGAGAGTGATTGCCGTTGCCAGTGGGAAAGGCGGAGTGGGTAAAACCAATGTTTCCGTTAATTTGGGCGTGAGTTTAAGTAAATTAGGCAATCGTGTTTTATTAATGGATGCCGATATGGGGTTGGCAAATGTTGATATTATGCTTGGATTACAAACCAAATATAATTTATCACACGTGCTTGACGGAGAAAAAACGCTTAAAGAAATTATGGTCAGTGCGCCAGGCGGCCTCCGTGTGATTCCAGCCGCTTCCGGTGTCAAAAGAATGGCGCAATTGACGCCAATGGAAAATGCAGGGATTATTAATGCATTTTCGGAATTAGATGGTATTCTTGATGTTTTAATCGTTGATACCGCTGCCGGCATTGCGGACAGTGTCGTCAGTTTTTGTCGCGCATCACAAGAAGTGGTCGTGGTGGTCACCGATGAGCCGGCATCTATGACCGATGCTTATGCTTTGATTAAAGTATTGAGCCGTGAATATAAGCTGAATAATTTTAAATTATTAGCCAATATGGCAAGATCAGAAAAACATGGTAAGATGCTGTTCGATAAGTTTGCACAGGTGTGTGAGCAGTTTTTGGATGTTTCGATTGAGTATTTGGGAACGATTCCATTTGATCATGATTTGAGAGAGGCCATTCAAAAACAGTCACCGGTGACGATTGCAAACCCGATGAGTGAGTCAGCAAAAGCCTTTAGGCAGATCGCTCAAAAAATTGACCATTGGCCAATTCCAACAGATGTGACAGGTTATTTACAGTTTTTTGTAGAAAGTTTGTTTCAAGCACCCTCTGAATAGTTAAGGAATCAGTTCTTTATGACAGGCACACAGGCTTACGCAAATGTTCATAAACACACCGCGGGTGAGGTGATTGATATCGAAGCATTTTTACCTTTGGTTAAGCGTATTGCATATCATCTAAAGGGACGTTTGCCTGACAGTGTGATGGTCGATGACTTGATTCAGTCAGGTGTCATTGGCTTGATTGAGTCTTCACAAAAGTTTGATGCGACTCAAGGTGCCAGTTTTGAAACTTATGCTGGGATTCGCATTCGCGGGGCGATGTTGGATGAAATCCGTAAAGGAGATTGGACGCCTAGGTCGGTGTACCGTAAATCCAGAGAAGTGTCGGATGCAATTGCGCAGGTAGAAGCGGAAAAAGGGCGAGAGGCAAGGGATGAAGAAGTGGCAGAAGCTTTAGGTATCACCTTGAAAGATTATTACCATATTTTACAAGATACCAACGCGACGCAATTGCTTTCAATTGATCAACCCGATCATGATGAATTATCAGAAGATCGAATGGTCGGACAACTTAAAACGCCGATCGCCGAGTTGGCGGAGTCTGATTTTCAAGGTGCCTTAGCGACTCAGATTGAACAGTTACCTGAGAAAGAAAAACTGGTGATGGCTTTGTACTATGATGAAGAGCTCAACTTAAAAGAAATTGGTGAAGTATTAGAAGTCAGTGAATCTCGCGTCAGCCAGATTCATAGCCAAGCAGTAAAACGCTTGAAAGCACGGCTTAAAGATTGGATGTAAAAGGGTTTGAGGAAAAGAAATGCAAATCGATAGAAATATGAATATTTTAGTAGTGGATGATTTTTCAACAATGCGAAGAATCGTCAAAAATTTGCTAAAAGAACTGGGGTTTAGTAAGTTGGATGAA
>CBFHUY010000113.1:0-6110 GCA_965658885.1 Hydrogenovibrio sp. | reverse complement strand
TTTATAATTAGCAAAATCTATGTATTCCTCACAAAGATAATTAAGCTTAGGGGTAGTTTTTCCTAAAAGGACATTTTTTGCTTTTACTTGACCTGCTAAATACATTAAGTCAGCGTTGACTTGTGAAAGGTCTTGTTGAAAATTCTCAGCAAGCTGATGACCAATAGATGCTATGCGGTCTTTTGCCACTTTTTCTCTTTGGCTTTTATCCATCTGAAAGATGACTAGCACCAATATAATAATGGCTAAGAAGAATGGAATGATAAACCCAAAATGTTTATCGATTTTCTTCATAAGCCCGTAAAACCTCCACATCATTAAATATTCAAAACTTACAAAGACCATTTCCAAAAGTTTTTTGGAAAAATATCAAATATGCCTTCAGAACTATACGCAAAAAAACAATCACCACAAGGGCCATTATGGTACATAATATTTTGCAGAACCCCCAGTGTGACAGGCTTCTATGCTCACTTTTTTTTCAAAACAAAAACGAAGGAAGATAAAGTATGTCATGATCTTGAATTAGCGCAATTTAATAAATAGACAGCACCCACTTTTCTACATCAATAGCCGATAAAGGTTTGGCCGAACTGACATAAAAGTCTCAATGAAGTGGTACTGAATTTCCCTGAACATAAACGACGGCCTCGCTCGAGGCTTTGGAAAGAAATCAGAAACACCCTAGATATTCATCATATATTAAAGAAAGATGAGTATGTGATCAGAAAAGGCATACAAACATCACTCATGCGTTTTGGCAAGAATGATTTACTGAATACCCCACCAGAAATGCGACAAATCATTTATCTTTAGGTACTCTCTCAATCAAGATTCATCTGGTATTTTCAAAAAAATATATGGTTCTTTTTTTAGTCGAGTATGTTAAAGTAATTACAAATGTAATTACACCATGGAGACGTTTATGGGAACGATAACAATTAGAGTAGATGACAACCTTAAAAGTGAAGCTTACCAAGCCTTACAAGAGTTAAATACCACACCATCTGAATTATTACGTCAAACTTTGGAGTTTGTGGCTCAAAATCATAAATTACCATTTAAACCAGCTCTTCTTGATGAAGAAGATATGCAGCTATTAGAAATTGCCCGTGAGCGTTTGAAAAAGCCCCTGCCGATCAAAGTTGAGTTAAATGACTTATAGCCTTGAATTTGACCAGAGAGCGCTCAAAGAATGGAAAAAACTGGATGGTAGCATTCGCACTCAATTAAAAAAGAAACTGGCGCAAGTATTGGAAAACCCTCGTGTTGAGTCAAACCGTTTGAGGGAATTAGACAACTGTTACAAGATCAAGCTCCCACTTTAACGATGTTGAGCCTATTTTAGAATTGTGCCACTTAATCAATGTTCCCTACAGCTTTAAATTCCAAGAACCCAAAACACAAGTCGTAACGCTCGGAGATTGGCGAAAGACTTTAAATTTTGATATCAAAAGATTGCCAGATGATTGCATAATGAAAAGTAAAGTGATTAATCCAAAAGGACGTCTGACAATCAAATTAGAAAATACTAATAAAACACGCTCAAAAGCGACTGAAGCTTACGTGTTGTTATTATTGGTTCATAGTTACCTAACCTTTTCAAAAACAACAAGAGCTTCTTGAAAGTTGGTATTTCGACTTCCCATTTTTTAAAAAAATGACTAAATTAGCCATTAATTTTTTATCACAAATCCCTTGAAAAATTAAGTCAAAGCCTCTTGGCTAGATTGAAACTGACAGATTCTTGCAAAGATTTATTTGCAATGGCGGATTCAAATATTTATAATAAAAAATACAACTCCCCCCTTGCAGCATTATTCAGTTAATAGCTCCTTGGGGCGGAAAAACCGCTTTAGCTTTTTGCTTTGGCGGTTTTTTCATTTATAGGCTCCTCTATTCTATGAAGACAATCGTATATATTGATGGCTACAACCTGTTTTATGGCTGTTTAAAACACTCAAATGACAAGTGGCTTGACCTCTACAAATTATTTGAAAGTCTACTGAAAAACCAGAGTTCTGAAATTGACTCGTTGCATATCAAATTCTTTACCGCTGACATCAAAGCCAAGGTTGCCACTAACGGTGATGACGCTCGCATTGCGCAGCAAAGCTATCATCGAGCGCTTGAACAGCTTTATCCTGAGCAAATTTCTATTATTAAAGGCTATTACAGTTTAGATAAAGCGCATTTGCCTGTTTATAAAAATCCTATCGATAAAAATTCAAAGACTGAAGTTTGGCGACTTGAAGAGAAGCAAACGGATGTAAACATCGCTTTGCATGCTTATCGAGATGCCGCTAAAGATTTAGCGCAACAACTCGTGTTTGTCTCAAATGATACGGATTTAGAGCCAGCATTACTTGCAATTAGAGAAGATTTTGCCGAAAGACACCAAATTGGTGTCGTGATTCCTGTCCGAAAACCCAAATTTAATGAAAAGCAACGCAGACCAGCAAACAATCGATTGAGTGATAAAGCAAACTGGACTCGCAGACATATTCTTGATGAAGAACTCTCGGCCAGTCATCTGCCAGATAAAATTGCAACTCGAAAGAAACCTATCTTAAAACCAAAATATTGGTAATGTAATGGTACAGTGAATTTGGTCACCTAAAGTAGAGATGCTAAAATGCATCTCATCGACCGCTTCTGCTAATCCTTCAAAATTACCGACTGTGTTATAATTTAACTCTACCAATAATATATAAGCATTTGAAACCTTAACCTTTTTGGGGGCTATATGGAATATCTATCAATATTTATCGCTTTTGTATTTTTTACTGGCCTTTACTATTTGGTTACAAAAATAACATCGAGAGATAAAAAGAGCTCTCAAACTAAAGCGGATTAAAGCATCCCATGCGAGAAAGACACCTTTCTTTGAAGATGCAATTACACGCAATAAAAACAGCACTAAGGATGTGTCCAAAAAAAACTTGACCGCTACAGAATTTGGCCACCAAAATAGAGATGCTAAAATGCATCTTATCGACCGCTTCTGCTTAGCCTATAAAATTACCGACTGTATTATAATTTAACTCTACTCATAATCCATAAGCATTGCATATTCGCACGAAGTTGAACACCCATTCGCATCCAATCTGAACACCTGAATCTTTAACGCATTTCAGGGGGCTATTTTACAACCAGGTGTTCAGATTGAGTTAGATTTGCTCGTTTTTTTCTCATAGACTCTCCTTTAAGGTTTATTCGGTGCGCATTGTGCATCAGTCGATCTAAAATAGCATCCGCCAAGGTATTGTCACCAATCATGCTGTACCATTGGTCTGTCGGAAGTTGACTGATAATAATTGTGGAAGTCGCTTCATGGCGGTCATCCATGATTTCCATCAGATCATGCCTATTGGCATCACTCAAGGCTTCCAGCCCCCAGTCATCTAGAATTAGAAGTTGAACCTTGCTTAACTGAGTCAGTAGTTTTCGATAAGTGCCATCGGCTTTAGCTTGCGTCAGGGCTAAAAATAATCGTGAGATACGGAAGTATTTGACCGATTGATGCTTTTGACAAGCACTATGACCTAGTGCACAAGCCAGATAGGTCTTCCCGCTGCCGCAAGCCCCCGTAATGAGCAAGTTTTGTTTTCGATTTATCCAATCACCTTGTGCAAGACTGGCAACCATACTACGGTCAAGTTGTCGTGAGTTATCATAGTCAATCTCTTGCAGATTGGCTTGTAACTTAAAATGGGCTTGTCGTGTGAGTGTTCGCTGTCTTCTATCGGCTCTTTGGGTGATTTCAGCGTCTAATAACAGGCTGAGTCGTTCGCTAAAACTGAGTCCTTCATAGGTGGTCGGTTGCATTAACTGCTGCTCTAGCGATTGGGCAAAGCCTGATAGTTTGAGTTGTTGGAGTTTTTGTTTGATTTGAATGGTGTGATTCATTAGGTTTTCTCTTGTTAGTTTTTTAGTTTTGTTCGTTCGTTGCGCTTTTTCATTTCAGACTGTTTGATGGGCGCTTAGTGATAGTGCTTGGCACCACGCAGGTTTTCATGATCCTGGGGTAATGTGAGTTGTATCGTTGCTTGCTCAGGCAATCGATCTTGATTGCTTCTGAGTATGGATTTGATTTGCTTAAGCCGGTTTAGATTTTGTTTATTTGCGATACCACAGGCTTTATTGATTCTTTCAGCCGGATAGCTTCTAGTAAGATTTAATAAGCCCAATGAGACCCGGTAGGCTTGCTCAGGGTGTTGTTTTTCATTGAGCCTATCGGTAATCCATTTTAGTGTGTCTGCGCCAATATCTTTTGCCCAGTTTTTTAGCCTGCCAGGTGTCCATTGCTGATGTTTGGCGTGCTTGGTCGGCATATGATTAGAATCAGTGGTCATGCCAACGGTGGTTTTTCTCACATGGCTGGCAAGGAGCTTGTGATTGAAGTAGATTTCAATCAATTTGTCAGAGGCATGGATTTGAACCTTTTCGCCAACATAGCTATGAGGAACAGAATAGTGGTGGTTGTCATAGCTAATGTGATAGTCAATGTTGACCTTCGCTTGGCGGATATCGACATATTGGTAGGCGTGTTTAGGTAAGCCTTTCAAGGCGGGTTGATCGAGTTTTTCAAAAGCTTCTCGACGATTGCCAGGTAGTTTTTTAAAGGGGCGTTGGTTTAAGTCGTCCAGTAACTTGGCTATGACGTGATTGAGTTCTGCCAGACTGAAAAAGATTTGTTTGCGAAGCTTTGCCATAATCCAACGCTCTACAACCTGAACGCCCACTTCGGCTTTCGCCTTGTCCTTCGGTTTTAAGGGTCTTGCCGGCATAACGGCAACTTGATAGTGTTCTGCTAATTGTTGGTAACTTGCATTGATATCGGGATCATAACGACAGGCCTTAGTCACACCGCTTTTTAGGTTGTCGGGCACCAGCATCTCCGGTACCCCGCCGAAGAACTCAAGCATACGCACATGGCTCATTAACCAGTCTTGTGATTTTTGAGACCAAGTGGCCTCGGCATAGGTGTAGTTGGAAGCCCCTAGCACCCCAACAAAGATTTGAGCAGGTTTGATTTCTCCGGTATTTCGGTCAATGATGCCGATGGTGGGGCCGGCATAATCAATAAAACATTTTTCGCCAGCTTTATGAACTTGGCGCATAGAACGTTTTTGTTGACCTAACCAGACATTATAACGTCGGCAGAACTGGGAGTAACTGTAAGGCTTTTCACAAGACTGCTCATATTCTTCCCATAGCAGCCATTTAGTCAATTCTTTGCGTTTTAGTTCTTGGTGAATAGCTGTCCAATCGGGTATGGAAAAAGAGACTTTATCGTGTTGTTTTGTGGGATAGAGTAAAGCGGTCAGTTGCTTGTCAGTCATCGCACCCGGTAATGGCCAGCTTAACTGGTGCTCATTTGCTTTTGACAGAATATACTGAATAGTGCCGACGCTGACTTGTGTTGAGCGAGCAATCTGTCGAATTGAGAGGTTGGCGTGGAATTTTAGGCGCAATGCCTCACGGATTTTTTGCATTGAAATTCTCCTTGCTGACATAAACTCTCCTGAAAAAACTGGAGAGAATATCAAAAGTTAATAATTACAATGCGTTAAAGAATTTTCGCAGCATGTTGAACGGTGATTCGCATAACTTGAACACTCATTCGCAAAAAGGGCTGAAAGTGTTCAGATTAAATGCGAATCGCTGTTCAAGTAATTTGCGAATAGGTGTTCAGATTGGCTGCGAATCAGTGTTCAACTTGCGTGCGAATACGCAAGGGGAATACAATGCAGGTTCAGCTTCTGATGATCAGTGGACAGATATGGGCGGAGAGTTAGGCGGTGAAGAAAGAGAGCCTTTTATCAAATACCATGTATCAGGTGTCACAGTTAAAAAACTCGCTGAACGTGTTCAGTATTACGATGCCGATGGTAAATTGGTAACGGAGTCTTTCAAAGACTACACTAAAAAAACCATTCAAAAACAGTTCACCTCACTCGATGATTTCATCAAAACTTGGCAAGATGCCGACCGCAAACAAATCATTATTGATGAGCTAGAAAACCAAGGGGTTATTTGGCAAGCCTTAGAAGACGATGTGAGTCGTGATATGGATCCATTTGATCTTATCTGTCATGTTGCCTTTG
>CBFHUY010000112.1:1467-6120 GCA_965658885.1 Hydrogenovibrio sp. | reverse complement strand
ATGGCATTCACAGCCAAAATTTCACTGATGAATAATGACATTAATTTGAGAACACTCAGATCTCGATCTAGAGAACGGGGGCGCTTGCTAAGACGGTTAACGGCTAAAACACCGACGGTGACCCCATTACGAATAATCGGTAAGGCAATAAAAGCGACTGTTTCTTGGGGTAGGGTTGATCGATCAACGGTACGGAATAGATAGTCGTCTTCTTTATCAATGTCTGAGACAATAATGGGGCTGCCGGAGTGCATGACTTTTCCAGAAATGCCTTCACTGATGGCAAAGCGTCCCTGGGCAATCTCTTCTTTGGTTAGGCCGTAGGCATAGGCCGTATACAAGAAACCTGAGGTGTTTTCCTGTAATAGCACGCGTCCTCGATTTAATCCCATTTGCCGTGAAATCAGGCTTAAAATAGTGTGTACGGCCTTGTCAGGTTCATAGGCTTTTTCGATTTGCTCAGCCGCTTCTTTAATGACAATGTATTCTGACTGGTTCGCAATATCTATTTGTTCGATGTGATTCACAGAACGTTCCCTCTTCAAGCCGAATGTTTGATATATTTTGATGGATTCATATTACCATGTTGTGTGCAAAATCTTAAATGGAGCTCTCTATCATGCCGATCTCTTGCCAGCTTTACGATCAACTAGAACGCGCCGCAATCGAAAAAAAAGCGGTGCGCTTAAAATTTGATTCCTCCGCTTCGCATAGTGAATTTGAAGGCGTTATTACGGACCTTTTTAGCCGAAAAGGCCGTGAATTTCTAAAAGCAAAAAACGGCCAAGAATGGCCGCTGTCTGGACTGATTTCCATTGAAACGATTCAAAACGAATAAATGGGTTAGTTGCTTTTGGCCTCTAACCCAGGTTATCCCTTTATTCCACATGCCAGGAATAGCGTTTGATTAGGGTGACGGCAATAAAGTCTAGCAAGTAACCAATAACACCAATGACCACAACGATCGCCGCTAAAGTATCATATTCAAGAGTGTCTCGGGCATCGTTAATGGCGTAGCCGAGTCCGGACGTGACACCAAGGTATTCAGCAGGGACTAATACAACCCAAGCGACCCCAATGGCTAAACGAATACCTGCAAATACATCTTGTGCGATGGCTGGCATAATCACTCGACGAAGCATTTGATAGCCATCGGCACCTAAGTTTCTTGCAACTTGGAACCAGTTAGGATCAATACGCTGCACCCCATGTGCCGTTCCAAAAACGATTGGCCATATGGTTGCCATCGCTAATAAAAACACGATCGCTGAGTCCCAAGTTTCAAAAGCTAATACCGCAATCGGCATCCAAGCCAAAGGGCTAATCATGCGCAAGAACTGAAACGGCATATTGGCAATTTGTCGAAACATCAAGAAGTAGCCAACCAATACGCCGGTTGGAACGCCAATGATAACTCCCCAGAAAAGACCGCTGATAATACGCGACAAACTGGAATAAATCGTTTCCCAAATAGAGCCGGTTTCAATGAGATACCATAGCGCCGAAAAAGTGGCTTCTGGTGCAAATGCAGCAAAGGCTTGGGTATCTGGGTTTGCAGAAATCAAAAGCCCGCCTAGCCACCAGACGAGGAGTAGTATGAGCATACCACTAGTGGCATTAATCATACTCTGTAGCCAGTTTGGCAGGTTTTTAAAGCCTGCCAGGGCTTGTCCGAATGACAGTTGGGGTTGGATTTGACTATCGCTCATAGTTTAAACACCTCTTCTCGGTGCGTTGGATTGTCTAAATCAACCCCCCTCACTTTGCGCCAAACATCGTATTTGTCCATAGCATTTTTGACGTAATCATAGTTCACCAAGTCTTTGACGATGAAGTCGGTATCTAGGTTATCCATAAAGCTCTTATCACCGGTAACCAAGGTTTCCTTCAATTGATCCACAATAAATTTGGTTGCGGAAGGATAAGGGTAAGGGTTGAAGTCGATACGCCCCACATCCCAATCAGGATGCTTGATGGCTTTTGGATCTTCATAATGGCTTGGAGCATAGTCCGTCATCGCTTTAAGCACGACCTTGGCCTTCATTGGTAGGTAGCGTTTACCTTCACGTGACAGCATTTTAGCCACTTCTTCTTTGTTTTCTTGCGCATATAGTGCACCTCTAACCACGGCATTCATCACTTTTTGTGACCATGCGGGGCGTTTATCAACATCGTTATCATGCATACAGACTACACAACAAGGATGGTTTTGCCAGATATCACCAGTAAATCGAAGCATTTTCGCACCCGCAAGCACTTCACCCGCTGCATTGAACGGTTCTGCAACAATGTAAGCATCAATTTTCTTCGCAGCAAGAGCTGGTGGCATGTCTGGTGGCGGCATGATTTGTAAATTAACTTGGTTGGGTTTAAGCGGGGTTGTTTGATCCTGAATAACGGGTTCTAGCCCCGCATTTTTGAGTGCCATTTGTAAAACGATATTGTGCATGGAATACCAGTAAGGTACCGCAATTTGCATACCGCCTAATTCTTCAAACGCATTCACGCCCGTATGTCTTCCCACCACTAAGCCTGAACCATTTGTGTGTGCCCAACCGGTAATTTTAACGGGGAAATTATTGTTGTAACGCATCCAAATGGGAATGGGCTTTAAAAAATGCACTAAATTGAATTTATGTGCCGCAAATCCTTCAATCAGTGGTGACCAGCCGCGGATTAAGGTCGGTTTTTCAGCTTTTAATCCTTCATCTTCAAAGAATCCCATCGCATGAGCGACTAATAATGCACTGGCATCGGTAATGGGTAGGTAACCGATACGAACCACTTCATCTTCTGGTGGGGTCATATTGGCAAATGCCTGAGTTGATGGCAAACTCATCGCTGCAGCGAGCCCACCTGCAGTTGCTAAACTGTCGAGAATGAATTCACGACGACCTTTCTCTGGGTTATAGATATAGTCGTGTTCTGATGATTCGTGATTACCATTGCAATATTGACACATGTTGTTTCTCCTTTAAAAGCGTTGGGAACTTGTCTTGATTGGGTGTTATAAATTGGTTTCGTTAATGCTGTTTTGTTTTGCTATATCAATTTTTTCAAATTCATTGAATAGTTCATCTTTCAAGCTAATAAATTCATCGACTGAGCGATCGCGTGGATAGTTGAGATTGACCTCCATCTCGCCAACAATTTCGCCCGGGTTTTGGCTCATAATCACAACCTTGTCAGCCATTGCAACTGCCTCATCAATGTCATGAGTTACCATGACCATGGTGATCCCTTGGTTGTGACAAATTTCGGCCACTTCATTTTGTAGCTGCGTTCGAGTAAATGCGTCTAGTGCAGAGAAGGGCTCATCCAGTAATAAGACTTCTGGGTCAGTTGCGAGTGAGCGCGCAAGTGCGACTCGTTGCTGTTGACCTCCTGATAATTGTTGGACATTTTTGTCTTTGTGTTCAGCCAAACCAACCATATCCAATAATGTTTCAACCCGATCTTTTTTAGCTTTGTAGGTGCCAGAAAAGACCAGGCCTAATGCTGCATTTTCCCGTACGGTCATCCAAGGGTATAAAGAGGGTTTTTGAAACATCATGTTCCATTTAGCACTGGGTTTTGTCACGGTGTGGGCATTGATTCGAACGGCACCATCTGAAGGGATAAGTAGTCCGGCAATCATTTGCAGTAGTGTCGACTTACCACAGCCGCTGCGGCCAATCAGTGCCGTTAATTGACCCTTTGGAATGGTGAGGTTAATATTTTTAAGAGTGGGTTTGGTTTGTTTCTTAAACGTATGGGATAAGTCTGAAATCCAAACACTAGAGGCTTTAGTTGTCATATTCAAATAGTCTTCAATTAGTTATGTTTCGTTATGGTTGTTATAGCTTGGGAAGTGCCAATATATAAAAACGTAATAAATACAAAGCGTTATGATATTTTGTGACAAAATCAGACCTCAAAAGTAGACAAAACATAACAATTTGTTAAAAAATGTAGGTTTTTGTAGATCTTTTGGTGCATCCAATAAAAAACCCGATCAATTCGGGTTTTTTATGGTGAAAGAAATAGCCGTTAAAATTTAAGCTGTCCCCATATCCAAAGTTTTGAGGTATCTTTTAAATGGGTATCTGCCGTATAGGATGCGTATTTAATGCCAGCCATATAGGTTTTTGAGAACTTTTTAGCGATGAGCAGATCGTACTCACTTCCATATTGATCACTGCCTTTTTGGGCGCTAAATTGGTGATAAGTACCTGCAAGCTTGAGGCCCATTGCTTTGCCTGAAACCGTTAAATAATTATCGACAAGTCCATTGGCCGGCGTGCCGCCTACCGGACCAATAAACATATCAGCCCAACCATTGAATAGATGGACGGTTCCCAGTGGTGTTTGAAAAGAACTTTTGCCATCACCACCTAGGGTTTCTTGTCCAATTAAGAATTTTGCATAACTGGTTTGAAGTGCAATTTCGCCTCGGGTATAGTTTCCGCCAATGTTTTTGCTATCAGCAAAGTCACTTTGAGAGGCATATTCCAAGTGATAGTGTAATTTCAAGCTGTCTGATAAACCCTGTTTTCCGGTTAATCGAGCACCAAGGGTTTGGCTATCCGTTTTGGCAGCAAGATCATAATCTAAAAAATAACCGTATCCGGTTACGACGCCAAAGCTCATAGGTTCGGTTGTGAGTTGAATTGC
>CBFHUY010000112.1:0-1457 GCA_965658885.1 Hydrogenovibrio sp. | reverse complement strand
GGAAATATAGGCATAATCCATATTCACATTGGGAATCACTTTCGACTTGGCTGAAAGGCCTGTGTAGATTTGTTCCGTTTGACGCCAACCGACATTCCCTAGAAAACGGTTGTCGAAAATAACCCGCTGTTTACCGAGTGTGACACTCGAACTTCCCGTGCTATAACGAACAAGCGCTTGATTGAGTTGCGTTAAGGATGGATCGAGTACCACGGCTTTTGCAGTATCGCCACCAGCATCAGGTCCGAGCGGAACGAGAAAGTCTTTTCTGGATCCGATGGCTGCAGTATCTGACATTTCAACAAAGGCGCTTAAGCCGTTATAGCTGCCAGTTTTATAGCCAACTAGCAGCCGTTCGGTTATCGCAGTGGCATCCTGTTTACCTTCCTGTGTCACGCCTTCATAGCGAACGCGAAGATTGACAGAGGGGGTGCCGCCAGTGATGGCTTCTGCTAGGCTATTTGCATGGGCTACAGAAGTATGGCCAAAACCGGTTAATGCCATAGTTGACGTGACTAAAATGGTTTGAATGTTTGTTAATAAAATTTTTTTGTTCATCGTGTTGGTCTCCTTACCTGAGCTTCCACTATCGCACCGCTTATGCCACTCTCAATATATCTTTAAAAAACAATTAATTAATGTATTTTCTTAATTTTATAGGTTAACTGTATGGCGACAATTAATTGCAATGAAGAACAAATTGTATATCTTTGTAAACAAATTAATCGGCGCGTGCGGTCTATTTATATTTCAGGTAAACTTTAAATTCCTTTCATAAACCAACTAAATAGCAGCGCGCACTTTCATGCATGAATCCAATCACATTGCTCCAATCTTGCTTACCTTTGGTGGACTTTTTCTTATAGGGTTAATGGCCGATTTATTAGGTCGTCATACGCCTTTACCTCGGGTGACCTTATTGATCTTTACAGGGTTTTTGATTGGGCCGAGTACGTTAGATTTATTACCTGAATTTATCTATAACTGGTTTCCTTTGTTGACGGATATTGCGCTGGCGATGATTGGCTTTTTGTTGGGTCAAAATTTAACCCGTGAAAAATTGACCACAATGGGGCGGCCTATTATTGGGATTTCGATCAGTGTGATGATTGCAACCGCTATTTTGATGTTCGTGGGGTTGTGGTTATTGGGCGTTCCTGTGGAAATGGCACTGGTATTGGCGGGAATTGCTCCCGCTACGGCACCGGCTCCTGTCATTGATGTCACTCGAGAGATAGATGCGAAAGGACCTTTTACCGATACCTTATTGGGCGTCGTGGCGATTGATGATGCCTGGGGAATGTTGTTGTTTAGCTGTTTGTTGGTAGCGGCGACAATTGTTGGCGGTAATGGCCATAGTTTAGATGCTTTGAATGATGGACTCTGGGAAGTGTTTGGTGCTTTGTTGTTAGGCGGAGTGATTGGGTTTCCAATGGCCTATCTAAACAGTCATTTGT
>CBFHUY010000111.1:0-6147 GCA_965658885.1 Hydrogenovibrio sp. | reverse complement strand
AAAACGGGCACGGCGTGGGCACAGGATGGGCACAGAAAGAAAAAAATAAATTGAAAATATTATTAAAATTTTACAAGCTATTGATTTTAATATATAAAAATTGGTACGACCGAGTGGATTCGAACCACCGACCCCCACCATGTCAAGGTGGTGCTCTAACCAACTGAGCTACGGTCGTATATAGGGATATACGAGGATGGTACCAGTGGGCGGACTCGAACCGCCACGCTATTACTAGCAACGGATTTTGAATCCGTCATGTCTACCAATTTCATCACACTGGCATTCTTAAAGAATGCGCGAATTATAGAGATTGGCTCGCCGTAAGTCAACCTCTTTCATGCGGATTTTAGCGGTTAGTTAAGCTTATTACTTAAGTCTTTGATTTTTCGTACCCAAGGTGAAATACCAAAGTTGCTTTTATAACTCTGAGCAGCTTTATCTGCTTCGGAACGAGATTCGTAACTTCCGGATAACAACACGTAATAAGGCTCCCCGTTACGCTTTAAGGGAATGATGCGTGCGCCTTGTAGGTTTTTCTGTTCGATCATTTTTTCGACTGAGTTGCGCTCCGACATACTGGCTAATTGCAAGGTATAGTTAAAGGCGGGTTCTTCAACTAACCATTTGACATCCGCAGTATAGTTTTCAAGGGGGGCGTCGGGTTCAGCCACCTTTGGGGTTGTGACTTTTTCGACCAAACGAACCACGGGCTGATCCATCGGTTTGACACTGGGGGTTTCAGGCTGCTTTATCTGTGGCTCAGCAACCTTGACCTCGGCTTGTTTTACTGGCTGCTTTTGCGCTTTTAATTGCACCGGCGATTGTTTTTCATTATTGAGGTAAGCCAAAATGGTTTCCAGCTTTTGGTCAATTCCTTTGGTGTATTCTTGCAGTTTTTGCTCTAGCACCTCAGTGGTCACAACATTAGAAGGTAACTGCTCAATGGCCAAGGGCGCTACGACAGGTTTCGCATCACTGGCTGCCGGCTGCATATTGGCCGATTGTGGTGCTTGCGTTTTTAAAGTTTGAAGTTGCGTTTCGAGCGAAGCCACCCTTTGTTGTAAGGCAACAAAAAGGTCGCCTTGTCCTAAAGCTGCATTGGCGGCTTGAAGATCCGTTAGAGACTGTTTCACTTCAACCAATTCTTTCTGGGTTTCTTCATTGATTGCCAGCGCATTTTGCAATTCACTGTTGATATTGGTATAGGCAATAAACATCACCCCCAAAATCGTTAAAAACAGCGACAACATAATAATCACCCCAAAAAATGAGGCTTTGTTTGGCTTAGCTCGGGGAGGTGTTGAGGCTGACTGAGTCTTTGATGAGTTGCGAGATGAACGTGTTGGCATAACTTCCTCTGCTGCATTTAACCAGTCGTTTAAAGTATGTTCCGTCTTCCCATCAGCTGCTTCTGGGCGTGAAGAGGACATGTTTTGGGCTTTGCTTTCAATGACTTTCAGCAATTCGGCCCGTTCTTTTTCTAATTCTGAGATGGTTTGCGCCATTCGATGAACACTTCTCTGGAAATTTTAAACTGTTAAGGTGTTTGTATTGTAGAATGTAAAACCCATTTTGCAAAGTGATTGTTTTCAACATTAAAGACCGATTAACCCGGTCATCGATTAAAAGGAAGGATATGCACAGTATTGGTTTGGATGATGTTGGTAGTGCGCTACTGATTACACTGGCACTCTTAATCGCCAGCGCTTTGGTGGTTGGATTGTCTATGTGGTGGCTGTATCGTTTTTTTAAGAATTCGAATGAAGCCGCTGAATCGAATTCTGACGATACCCCTTCGCAGAAATAGGCGCTATCGATAATGGCACTCTAACGCATCTCGCCGTTGACATACACCCATTGCGATTGCGCATCTCGAACAAAAAAGCTTTTTTCGCTCATCACCCCTTTTTGATCTGCCAGTTGATAACTGGCTTTAAACCACACTTTTCCTTCAATATCGTTGACTTGGCCCTTTTGGGTTTTTATGACTCGTAATTTTGTCCAAACCAGCCCTTTTTCAAAGGCAATTTGACCAGGCCTGGTGGTTTCTGCCCAGGTTTTAAGCAAATAGGCTTCATTTTCTAGCGCGTAGGCACTGTAACGTGAACGCATCAAGGCTTCTGCCGTTTGCGCTGAGGCTTGTCCTAAATGCAAAGGTTCACAGCAATTTGAATAGGCTTTTTTCGATCCACAAGGACACAATTTCGACATTTTCGATTCCTTAATATATTTCGCCAGTCCGAATCAGACGTTGAATTAAAAATCGCAGTTTAAGCTGTAATAAAATAGCTGCCAACACCAACCCCAACACAATGCCCAGCCAAAAACCAGCGACGCCCATGGCGGGCACAATCCAATCGGTAAACGCGAACACCGCTCCTAATCCCATACCAATCAGCCAATAACTGATAAAGGTCACCATCATTGTCACTTTGGTACTGTGTAAGCCTCTTAATGCACCTGCTGAAACCACTTGAACCGCGTCAAACACTTGATAGGTTGCCGCCAAAAATAATAAGGTGGAAGCCAAAGCAATCACTTGTGTATCTTGCGTGTAAATTCGGGCGATATCATCCATCATCAGAAACGTCACCAACGCAATGCCACTGCTGACTACCACGGCAACGCCCATGCCGGTTCGTAAACTGATTCTCAGCGCACTTAAACTGGCTTGGCCATAAGCCAGTCCGCTGCGCACCGTGACCGCCATGGCGAAGCTGAGGGGCACCATAAAGGCCAATCCAGTATAGCTGATGGTCACTTGATGGGCAGCGATAACCACCGCGCCCAAATGCGCAATAAACAGTGCGATAAAGCTAAACAAACTGATTTCAAATAGTAAGGCTAAAGTATTGGGAACCCCCAGATTAAGCAAATCCGCTATGCCATTCGCCCAACTGGGCGACTGAAATTGCTTCGAGGTCAGTTTAACCAAGTGACGCGTATGCTCAGATTTCTTGACATAGCCTATGGCTAATCCCAACATGGTCCACATCACGATTGCAGTGGCAATACCACATCCTGCCGCGCCATAACCCTCAATCGGCCCCCAGCCGTAAACAAAGAGTGCATTCAATGGAATATTGAGTAAAAGTGCAAAAAAGCTAATCGATAAGGTCGGTAAGGTAATGCCTAACCCTTCCCAAAAAAATCGGAATGCTTGGTATAGGGCAATGCCCGGCAAGCCAAAGGCACAATAAAACAGATAATCGTCGGTCAGTTGAAAGACCTTAGCAGAAAGGGATAACTCATTTAACACCCACTGCAAATGCATTAACAATATCGCTGACATCAACCCTAAGGGTAGCGCCACCCAAATGGCTTGATGCAACAAGGCACTGACACCTGACCAGTTTTCTTTACCTTTTTGCTTAGCCACCAACGGTGTCAATGCCAACAAAATGCCTGTAGCAATCATAAAGATCGGCAACAACAAACTGCTGCCTAAGCCGATAGCTGCAAGGTCTTCCGTGCCCACGCGCCCAGACATAATGGTATCGACGACCCCCAAGCCGGTTAACGCCAGTTGCGCCAATAGAATCGGCAGCGATAGTCGAAATAGGTGACTCAACTCACGGCGATAAGGCTGCCAATTGAGTGCTTGTATTCGATTAATCATCCTTTTTTGAATGGGGTTCGGAAATTGAAGAAACAGTTGGATTAGTGGGCGTTTTTTCTTCAGTTTTTGACGGAGACGACTCTGCCAAGTCATCCTCTTCCAAGGTCTCACTCAGCAAAGCGTCGGTCGATTCGATACGTTCGAACCAATTTGGCAGCAACAGAATCACAAGGACTTTTAACCCCCAATAAATCAGCGCATACACCACCAGTGCAAAAATCAACACCACAGGTAAGCCCAACAACAAATCCACAAAAAGTGCGGTACCGCCTAGCACCCTGTCTAAAAACGCCTTTTCGATAAAGGCAAAAAACAACCAATATAGTACTCCAGAGACACTAATACCCCATACAATCCAGTTTAGCGGATACGACAAACGACTATTTTTAAACAAATCAAACAATTTGACGTCTCCTCTTCTCTTTAAAAAACTTAGCTCTAATCGACGAGCTTTTGATAAAACAACCATTGCAACCCAATAATGGTACTGGCCACATTAAATTCGGCCTTCAACAGTTTGGCTTTGGCATCACCAAACGGCATTTTTATTAACCGAATATCTTCCATCTCGCTGGCTTCACCTGCATAATCCGGCAAATCATCGACATTCACTTCTGCGCCATATAAATAGAGCACTTCATCACTGCCGCCCGGACTGGGATAAAAGTGACAAATCGGTTCAAATGTTTTGATTTCGACGCCCGCCTCTTCTCGGGTTTCCCTTTGACAGGCCGACAATTTCGATTCACCAGCTTCAATCATGCCAGCAACCGGCTCAATTAACCAGGCCTGGGCATTATTGTCAGCGGCATGCTGTAAAGTTCCGGCACGAATTTGTTCAATCAAAATCACCTGTTGCGCTTGCGGATCATATAACAAAACCACCACTGCCTGACCACGCCCAAATAACTCACGAACCAAAGGCTCAGACCAGCCCCCTTGATATAAACCATGCCGAAAAGTGATTTGATGCATTTTGAAAAAACCATCATAGACTTTTTCAATTTTAGAAATTTCAAACTGCTTAATCGATTCGGTTTGCATGGTTTAGGTTTCCTCTATTCTTGGCACCCGCTGGGTGACGCCGCATAATAATTCATAACCAATCGTTCCGCTTGCTTGGGCAATCACATCCACACTCAAGCCTTTCCCCCACAAAATCACATCATCACCAATGGCGATTTGATCCGATAGCGCCGTCACATCCACGGTAATCATATCCATCGAAACCCGCCCCACTAATGGCACCTGTTGTCCATGAATCAATACTGGCGTTCCGTTTGGGGCATGACGCGGATAGCCGTCGCCATAGCCAATCGCCACCACCGCAATCAAGGCCTTTTGAGATGCGCGCCAAGTTTGACCATAGCCCACTGCCTCACCCGCATCCAACCACTTTAATGCAATCACTTGCGACATCAGAGTCATCACTGGGTGCAGTCCTGCCACCCGTTCTTGTGTGGCATTTGCACCATAAAGCATAATGCCTGGGCGCACCCAGTCCAAATGACTTTCCGGGAAGCGCTGAACCGCTGCGGAATTTGCCAAACTTTTGGCACAGGGCTCAGAATGCGTTACCTGTTGAAAAATGCTGATTTGTTGCTGGGTCACGGCTTCAGACTCATCTGCAGATGAAAAATGGGAAAGGCAATAGAGTTGAATCGGCATTTTGAGTTGATGCAATTTTTTAAAAACATCTGCTAGCGCTTCTGGCAAAAATCCCAATCGGTGCATACCCGTATCCACTTTGAGCCAAATATTGAGCGGCGCATACGTTTCTGCTGCCAATACCCAGGCTAATTGCACGTCCGAATGAACCACAAAATCAAATCGATGCTGAATGGCGAGTGCCAGCTCGGCTTCTGAAAACAAGCCCTCTAACAAAACAATCCGGTGTAAAAACCCTTTTTGGCGAAGCAAAATGGCTTCTTCAATACAAGCAACGCCAAATCCATCTGCTTTACTGAGTTGAGCGGCCACGCGTTCAATACCATGGCCGTAACCATTGGATTTTATAATGGCTAGAATTTTAGAATTGGGCGCATAATGACGAACCACTTGCAGATTTTTGGGCAAGGCGGATAAGTCAATGACCGCTTTAACAGGACGATAAGCACCCATCGTTTAATAACCGCCTTTAACAATTTGGAGAAGGTTAATAAGGATCATCGGGTACATCAAAGCCTGTATGATTTTCAAATTTGGTATATTGACCGATAAAGGTCAAGCGAATGGTATCCAAAGCACCATTTCGATGCTTACCCAAAATGATTTCTGCGGTGCCCTTATCGTCCGAATCTGGGTGATAAACCTCATCTCGATAAATAAAAATAATCAAATCCGCATCCTGCTCAATCGCCCCGGACTCACGTAAATCCGCCATTTTGGGGCGTTTATCTGGGCGTTGTTCTAGGTTACGACTTAACTGAGACAAAGCAACAACGGGAACATCCAATTCCTTAGCAATCGCTTTTAAACCCCGCGAAATTTCAGAGATTTCATTCACACGGTTATCGGTATTGGTA
>CBFHUY010000110.1:0-6181 GCA_965658885.1 Hydrogenovibrio sp. | reverse complement strand
ACATCAACCCCAAAAACCAGAGTAATAAGCCACCGATTAACGGAATGGCACCAATGGTTGATTCCGCTTCCACTTGCCATTGATTCACGTCTTGCACAAAGGCATTATCGGTAACAAAGCCACTGGCTAATAGCCAACCAAATAACCCATAGCCCAACAAGGAAACCAGAACAAGTCCTATCGCAAATGGGATAAATAACCGAATTAAAATCTTTGGTGATCTTAAATCAGCAAGGGTTTTCCAAATCAAATCCAATGCCGTCACTACTTAATCCAAACCGTTTTGATATTGGTAAACTCGCGAATGCCTTGTGCCGATAATTCACGACCATAGCCCGAATTCTTGACCCCCCCAAAAGGCAAGCGCGGGTCAGAAAAAGTCGGGCTGTTAATAAAGGTGGCGCCTGATTCCATACCGCGCGCCATGGTTTCCGCGGTGGCTAAATCATTGGTCCAAATAGAACCACCCAACCCATAATCAATGCCATTAGCCAATCCGAGCGCATGCGCGGGTTCAGACGCTTTTAAAATGATCGCGACTGGCCCGAAAAATTCTTCATCAAAGGCCGGCATACCACTACTGACATTGGTCAGTATCGTCGGTGCATAATAAGCGCCAGGCCGATCCAGTTGATAACCGCCGGTGACGATTTTTGCACCCATTTCCACCGACTTCATCACCTGTTGATGCAACTCATCCAATAAATCCTGGCGCGCCATCGGCGCTAGGGTTGTAGCGGCATCCATGGGATCTCCCACCACCAAGTCGCTTTCAATCGCTCGTTTAAATTGTTCGGTAAACGTCTCCACTAAAGCGGCATCCACAATAAACCGTTTGGCGGCAATACAACTTTGCCCGGCATTCAAAAAACGTCCCTTAACCGCCCCCGCGACTGCTGCTTTCATATCCGCACTGTCCAAGACAATAAACGCATCCGATCCGCCCAGTTCCAAAACGGTTTTTTTCAATTGCTCGCCAGCAACGCTCGCCACTTTGCGGCCCGCCGCTTCGCTGCCAGTCAGTGAAACCGCCTTAACCGCAGGATGACGAATCACGGAAGCGACCTTATCGGAACCAATCATCAGTGTTGAAAACACGCCATCAGGATAGCCCGCCTTGCGAAACACCTCTTCCAATGCCAAAGCACATTGGGGCACATTAGACGCATGTTTTAATAAAGCAATATTACCAGCGGTAATGGCAGGCACCGCAAATCGCATCACCTGCCAAAACGGATAATTCCACGGCATCACCCCTAACACCACACCCAATGGCAAATAGGCTAAATAACTTTTAGATGCATCTGATTCTAAGATTTCATCGGCTAAAAACTCGGCAGCGTGATCGGCATAATAATCACATAAGGTGGCACACTTCTGCACTTCAGCGAGCGCTTCTGAATAGAGTTTTCCCATCTCCAGCGTCATCAGTTCTGCTAAGGGTTCCTGGTCATCCAGCAATACATCGCCTAAGCGTCGTAATAATGCGATTCGATCTTCTAAGGGGGTTAATTTTGACCAATCGGCAAAACCATAACCGGCTTGCGTCACCACCTCATCTAAAGTGTCTTGATCCCAAGTTTCAAACTCCGCATTCAACTCGCCTGTGGCTGGATTAATGGATTGCATCGTCATAGTCATTTCCTTTTGAATAGATTGAACAGGTGGTACATATCCCCAATCACATAAATCGGGGATATGGTTCAGTCAGTACTGGCTTGGTGTGCCCAAGCAGAGGCTTCCATAAATAAACTGGCGATATCACTGATATCCAACTTATCAAAGGTTAATTTGGCAAAATCCTGGGAAGTAGATTCCAGTTCACTTAAGCATTTTAGCGCATCCCCCATCGGCCCTTCATGTTCAACCAATGCCAACTTAATCTCTTCCGACAAGGGCATTTCAGCAACAATTTCAGCCACGGGCGAACGGAAGAAGGCCCCTAAATTGGAAAAAAGCCCGACCAAGAAATAACTGTCTTTCTCTCGCTGAAACCCGGCTTTAATCGCCAAGGCCTCACAGAATTTTGCGCGCATTAAGGACGTGGTCAACAGTTCTTTCGGCACGTCATTCAAATCGGACAACATCATCATATTGACCCAAAACTTTAACCGTTTTAAGCCCATATAATTGAGTGCATCGGAAACGGTTTCCACTTCGATCGGAATCATGGCGGCCGGATTATTCACGGCCACTAGCAATTTGTGAGTCAAGGCCACATCTTTACTTAAAATACTGGAGAGTTCTTTAAAGCTGGTTTTAGGTTCATTAATTTTGGCTAAAACTTGCAACAGGGTCAGCTTATTACCAGTCAACTTTTTGCCATTGATAATAACGGGATTGGTGAAAAAATAACCCTGAAAATAATCAAACCCCAGTTTTTTTAGGTATTGATAGATTTCTTCTGTTTCAACTTTTTCCGCAATGACTTTTTTGCCTTTGGCATGAAGTTCTTCAATCACCGACTTCATTTTGACTTCGGACATCGTCTCATTATCAATTTTGACAAAATCACTAATATTAGCCAATTTCAAACTGGAGTCATCATCAATAAAATTATCTAATGCGATGCAAGCTCCCTGACTTTTCAGTTCTTTCAATTTTTTAAGAACGTCAACATCCTTATCAACATTAGAGGGGATTTCCAAAACTAAATTACGTTTATCTTCGAAACTGGCAAAGTCATTGGATTGAATCATTAAATCGTGTGGCAGGTTAATTAAAGCGACATGTCCGCCGACAATGGATTGCAGGCCGATTTCAGACTCGGTTTTTGCTAATAGCTGGGCAGAGGCTTCAACGCTTTTTTGATTGGGGTTTAATCCTTGGTGAAACTGCAACTCATAAGCAAACAGCTTCATATTACGATCCAGGATGGGCTGACGCCCAATATACACTGATGACATTTGCGACCTCTTTTGTGTGTTAGGGCACCTCGATTAACCCTAGATGAAATTCAGCGGGACTTAATTGAGGTGCCCTTCATATAATCACTTTACAAGTGTTGGTAAATCTTTGCAATCCCTTCACAGCGGATGCACGCCTAACCGCAGCCAAAAGGCTTAGGGTTAGCCCCATAATGACCAGGCCTGGTCATTTTTGGCGCTGAAAAACAGGTTAACCTCGAGTAAATTGTAAGCGCTGGCCTGGAGTAAAGTGTCCCAGTTTGCCCTGGTGATATTTTAAATCGCCATTAACAAAAGTGCTGATCACACTCGATGAAAATTGATGCCCTTCCCAAGGAGACCAACCACACTGGTACAAGTTGTCTTGCTTACGATCCGTATGCGGCTGATTCAAATCCACCAACACCAAATCCGCAGCGTACCCCTCACGAATAAACCCACGATTAGCAATCTGATAACGTAACGCAACATTATGCGCCGTTTTTTGCACAAGGGTTTCTAAGTCAAACACGCCTTGCTTGACTAAATCCAATAAGGCGGTCAGCGATTGCTGTACTTGCGGCAGGCCGGCTGGCGCTTGAAAATAAGACCCTTGTTTTTCCGCCCAAGTGTGAGGGGCATGATCGGTGGCAATAATATCAATTTGCCCCGTACGCACGGCTTGGCGAATGGCGTCCCGATCGGCAACCGATTTAATGGCCGGATTGCATTTGATTAAAGTGCCCTTTTGCTCATAATCATCCGCACTAAACCATAAATGATGAACACAAGCTTCCGCCGTAATTTGTTTGCCTTCCACTGGCCCAGGTGCAAACAACGCCATTTCTTCAGCCGTGGTTAAATGCAACACATGCAAATTGGCACCGGTTTTTTTCGCCAACTCAACTGCAAAGGATGACGATTTATAACAGGCCTCACGGCAGCGAATCTCAGGATGTGCCGACATAGGCACCGCGTCACCATATTTTTGTCGAAAAAGCGCTTCTTGCGCTTGGATCATCGGCGTATCTTCACAATGGGTGGTAATTAAAGTCGGACTATGTTGAAACACATCGGTCAGCGCCTGTTCGCGATCCACCAACATATTCCCCGTTGAAGCGCCCATAAAAATTTTCACCCCACAAGCCTGATTGGCATCCAAGGCTTTAATTTCTTCAAGGTTATCATTGGTCGCGCCCAAGTAAAACGAATAGTTGGCCCAAGAGGTTTCTGCGGCCAACTGATGTTTGGCTTCCAAATTCGCGAGCGTGGTAGTCGCGGGCTTCACATTCGGCATATCCATAAAACTGGTGGTACCCCCCGCAACAGCGGCTCTCGATTCGGTGGCAATCGACCCTTTTTCAGCAAACCCCGGATCACGAAAATGCACCTGATCATCAATAAACCCTGGGAGCAGATGCATTCCGTTCGCATCGATCACTCGATCCGCTTGCACATCCAATTTCGGCGAAACTTTGTCTATCAACCCATTCTTAATAAACAGATCTGCTTCAACAATTTTGCCTTCATTTACAATTTTTGCCTGGGTGATTAGGGTCGTATTCATGAAATCAGCCTTGATTTGGTAGAAGGGGTCGCCCCCATTCAGAAATTCATTTAAAAGTTCATTTTAACCCCTTTATGCCGCGTTTGCATCTAACTTTACACAGGCAAATCACCCAAGGGGAAACAAGACATGTGCGTTCATTTCGCCCTTACGCCATCGTTGGATTCATGTTAAAGTTATGGTTTTCGGTTCATGGATACCTCAGAACAAATGAATCCCTTTAAATGGCTGCTCCTTGGATTGATTCGCTTTTATCAACTGTTTATCAGCCCCCTTATCGGGCCTCGCTGTCGTTTCTATCCGAGCTGTTCACACTACAGCCAAGAGGCCATTCAAAAGTGCGGTGTACTCAAAGGCGGCTGGCTATCTATCAAGCGCATTGCCCGATGCCACCCTGGTAATCCCGGCGGAATTGACCCAGTGCCCGATTGCCAACACCCCCCGTCAAACACCCCTGAATAAATCAAAACCGAATTCACACATTTTTCATTTTTTCGACATATAAAATCGCTATACTTATTGGAATATACCAATTCATTATCCAAAATCATTACCCTAGTTACGGAACCTTATGCAACCTGAAACGCCTTTAGAAAACTTGCCCCCCTATATCAACCGCGAAAAAAGCTTATTAGAATTTAACCGCCGGGTATTAGCACAAGCCAATAATCCAGAAATCCCATTACTGGAGCGCCTTAAGTTCTTATGTATTTCCAGCACCAATATGGATGAATTTTTTGAAGTCCGGTTGGCCAGTTTGTATGAACTCCGCAATGACCCCTCTGCTCGAACGCAACCGGATGGTCTGGTTCCTCAAGAAGCCATTGAAATGCTGTCCGAAGTCGCGCACGACTTGGTCAATGAGCAATATCATACTTTAAACAATATTTTAATCCCCGCACTGGAAAAGGAAGAAATCCGCTTCCTCAGACGCAACCATTGGACCGACCAACAGAAAGAGTGGATACGCAATTACTTTATACAATCGCTACAGCCGGTAATGAGTCCAATGGGGCTAGACCCCTCTCACCCTTTCCCGCGTTTGCTTAATAAGAGTTTGAATTTTATTGTCTCACTGGAAGGTAAGGATGCGTTTGGACGGACCAATGGTTTGGCCATCGTGCAAGTACCACGCTCGTTACCACGCATTATTAAACTGCCACCGGAAGCCACCGATGGGGTCAATGACTTTGTGTTTTTATCGTCCATCTTACATTCCAATGTTTCAAATCTTTTTCCCGGCATGACCGTCACCGGCTGTCACCAGTTCCGTTTAACCCGCAACACCAACCTCTTTATTGATGAAGAAGAGGTGGATGATATTATGAGCGCGTTACAAGGGGAGTTATCCAGTCGACAATATGGCGGCGCCATTCGCCTTGAGGTATCGGATCGTTGTCCAAAAAATATGTATGAATATTTGTTGGATCAATTTGACATGGATGAACATCAACTCTACAAGGTCAATGGCCCGGTCAATTTACACCGACTCAATGCAGTACCAGATTTGGCAAGGCGCTCTGACTTACTGTTCCCCCCTTTCAAAGCGAAGTCGATGAAATCGCCGACGTCCAAAGTCAAACAAACCGGCTTAAAACTCTTTAGCCGCAATAAACAACCGCAAACCTTGTTTGATCAGATTTATCGCCAGGATATTTTGTTGCACCATCCCTATGACTCTTTTAGTCCGGTTATTGAATTTTTACAGCAGGCAGCTGCTGACCCGAAT
>CBFHUY010000109.1:0-6243 GCA_965658885.1 Hydrogenovibrio sp. | reverse complement strand
TTGATTCCATTTGAAGAGTTTCAGAGTACAAAAACATGACAACCCTTGCAGTATTTGCTATTTTTTTATGGTTGTCATGAGCCACACAGTATTATGTTATATAGCATTATAGGGTAAAAAATGCTTTCAGAGTAGTCTTCATCTAGCTGATGCTAATCAGTAATTCTTATCAATATCGATAGGTTTTTTTAAAGACCTAGTTTGTCCAGTAAAAACGGTATCAACTCAGCTTCGGCAATGTCTTGTGAATCGCTATCACGTCGATGTTTATACTCAATTTCACCTTTGTCCAAACCGCGTTCGCCAATGACAATTCGGTGTGGAATCCCGATTAATTCCATATCATTAAACATCACGCCAGGGCGTTCTTTACGATCATCTAGCAAAACATCAACCCCTTTTGATTTTAGGCCCTTGTACAAGGCTAAAGTCGCTGCTTCAACGCGAGGGGATTTATGCATTTGCATCGGTACAATACAGACCTGGAAAGGGGCGATGGCTTCAGGCCAAATAATGCCTTTTTCATCATGGTTTTGCTCAATGGCGGCAGCCACCACACGGGTAACGCCGATGCCATAACAGCCCATTTCTAGAATTTGTGCACGGCTGTTTTCATTTAGAACGTTTGCGTTTAGAGCTTTTGAATATTTATTGCCAAGCTGGAAAATATGACCGACTTCAATGCCGCGGCGAATTTCAAGCGTGCCTTTCCCACAAGGACTTGGATCGCCTTTAACCACATTACGAAGATCTGCCACTTCCGTCATTTGTGCATCGCGTTCCCAGTTTGCCCCTTGATAGTGGAAGCCATCTTTATTCGCGCCGCAAATAAAGTCAGCTAGGTGCGCTGCAGAACGATCAACGATCACAGGGATATTTTTTTCAATTAAGTTAATGGGGCCAATTGAACCTGCATGGCAGCCTAATGTATCCATGATTTCAGCATCGGTTGCCATTTCGAGCGGAGACGCAATCTGTGCCAGTTTTTCAGCTTTAATTTCGTTTAACTGATGATCGCCACGTAGTACCAACGCAACAATGGGGGTTTCGGGCAGGGCGCCTTTAACAATCAGCGTTTTAGCCACTTGTGATGGCTCAACCGTTAAGAAGTGACAGACTTCTTCAATGCTATGTTGATTGGGGGTCGCAATTTCGGTTAAGTCTTTACTGGCCTCTGCGCGGGGAGTACTCGGTGCGATGGCTTCCGCTAATTCCACATTGGCGGCATATTCTGATTCAGTTGAGAAAGCAATATCATCCTCACCAGAATCGGCTAATACGTGGAATTCATGAGAACCCTCTCCTCCAATTGAACCGGTATCGGCTTGAACAGCTCTAAAATTCAAACCGATTCGACTGAAAATACGGTGGTAGGTATCAAACATCACATCATAGGTTTGTTGCAAACTGTCCGTATCCATATGGAATGAGTAGGCGTCTTTCATAATGAATTCACGAGAGCGCATAACGCCGAAACGCGGACGAATTTCATCACGGAATTTGGTTTGAATCTGATAAAAATTGGCAGGCAGTTGTTTATAACTGCGAATCTCTTTACGAACTAAATCGGTAATGATCTCTTCATGGGTCGGGCCTAAGGCAAAGTCCCGTTGATGCCGATCTTTAAAGCGCAATAATTCTGGACCATAATCGTCCGCTCGTCCTGATTCGTGCCACAACTCCATCGGTTGCACTACCGGCATCAAACACTCTTGTGCACCTGCGGCATCCATTTCTTCACGAATAATGGCTTCAACTTTACGTAAAACCTTGACGCCTAAGGGCAGCCAGTTATAAAGGCCACCTGCCAACGGGCGAATAATGCCCGCTCTCAGCATCAATTGGTGGCTGATGACGACCGCATCAGCAGGAGTTTCACGAGTGGTAGCAAGCAGTAAGGAAGAGGTTTTCATAGCAAACAGTTGGCCTTTCAAAAAATGAGAATTCAAAAAAACGCTATTTTAGCATGAAATTCGCTCAGGTTAGTGGATGGCTGCAATGTGTTAATTAATCAACCATCCAGTGCCCGACATAGGAGAAGATGCCAATCATAATGCCTGTCACAAACTGGGCATGGACCAGATAAGAAAACTGTTTCAACTGACGGGGAGAAAAGCGCCAGCGCAAGAAAAAGCCGAACAGCCCCTGCCAAATTAATAAGCCCAAAACGACTTGAAATAACACAATTTCAAGGTGCCAGCCGACCAACGCAACATGTAAAAAGATCAGGGCTAAAGTGGCAATGCCAACATAGGCATGGGTTCTGTTTAGTGGAACCAATAGCGTTTGGATAATCGACTTGGAAAACGCTTCAAGGGGTTGAGGAATCAGCCTTTCGGCAAAACTGCCTTTTGCAGCGATGAGTTTCAATAGGGTTCGAGCATAAATAAATAGCAATAACCAAAGCGCCACTTCACCGATTTCTTCTCCGATTTCATTTAAAAAGGTCTCGGGATGATCTGGGTGTGAATAACCTTGCATTGTCCAATAGTAGCTAATGGCGATGAAAAAGGTTATGAAGGTGTAAACAAGGAGTTTATGAAATGACGACATGGTTACTTTTTATGAGGGTTTCAAATTCTGCTTGTGGTTGGGGTTTACCAAATAAATAACCTTGATAGTTTTGGCAGCCCATTTTTGCTAATGTTTGTTGATGTTCTCGGGTTTCAACCCCTTCGGCGATGACACTCAACTTTAAACTCTCTGACAATGCAATAATCGTTTGGGCAATGGCTTTATCATTTTCATCAATTAATAAATCCCGGATAAACCCTTGGTCAATTTTTAATTGATCTAATGGAAGACGTTTTAAATAGGTTAGCGAAGAGTAGCCAGTACCAAAATCATCTAACGAGAAGCTGACGCCTTTGGTTTTTAAAACCGTCATTTTGCGAATGGCTTCATCGACCGAGGAAAGAAACAGGCTTTCAGTCAGCTCTAGTTTTAAGTGATGACTGTATTCCGGCTGAAGTAACTCGCTTACCTGATATTCAAACTCAGCAAGATGGAATTGTCTTGCGCTGACATTAACGGCAAGGGTTAAGTGATTTAAATCAGCATCATTAGACCATTGTTTTAGAATGTCGCAGGCTTGGGTAAGCACCCAGTGCCCGATCGGTACAATGAGTCCGGTTTCCTCTGCCAAGGGAATAAATTGGATGGGAGAAATCATGCCTTTGGTCGGATGATGCCAACGTATCAAGGCTTCTGCGCCAATGATCTGTGCTTGAGAATTGACCTGTGGTTGCAAGAATAGTTCAAACTCTTGACGATTAATCGCTTGTCTTAAATCCCGTTCTAATTCGGTTCTGGCACTTAATAGGTTTTGCATTTCTGGATCAAAGAAGCGTAGATTGTTTCTGCCATTTTCTTTGGTTTGATACATGGCCAGTTCAGCATGTTTAAACACTTCTTCTTGGGTGTTTGGGCCTCCATCAAACAAGGTGATCCCTAAACTGCAACTGGTTTGGTATTCATGTTCGCCAATATAGAAGGCCTGCTGAAGCAAGTGGAGTAGCTTTCGCCCAAACTTATCGGCAAGTTCCAGTGCGGAAGCTTGGGTATGATTAAGCATGGAGATTAATACCACAAATTCATCTCCGCCAAATCGGCCTAAGGTGGCCTCTTTTGGCAAAATGGTTCGAATACGTTCCGCGAGTAGCTTCAATAAAGCATCGCCCACTTCATAGCCTTGGGTGTCATTAAGTTGTTTGAAATTATCTAAATCAATTAAAATTAACGCGCCAATGGTTCCTTGAGATTTGCAGCTCTCGATGGCATTGGCCAATTGCGTTTGCATCAATCGACGATTGGGTAATTGGGTTAACACATCATATTGTGCTAAATATTCGGCTTCAGATTTGGCTTCTTTGAGCTCAGTAATGTCCAGACAGTGACCAATAAACCCTGAAAATTGGCCGCTACTATCATAATGTGGACTGGCTTCTTCTAATATTGAGCGTACTTGCCCATCATGGCGTTTCATGCGATAAACCAAACTAAACTTTTCGTGTTTACTATAGGCTTGAGATAGCGTTTGCTGGTAAAAACTTCGATCCTCGCTATCGATAATCGATGATTTGTCTTGAGAAAGGGCTTGTTCCAGCGATAAGTCAACAAAGTCTAACCAGGGCTGGTTAAAGAAGGTGTAGCGCTTTGATGCATCTGCTAACCAAATCATGACTTGACCGTTATTGGTAACAGACCGATAGAGCGCTTCATTTTCTAATAAAGCTTTTTCTTGTCGGTCATGCTCAGATTTTAGCTTCGATTCTCTACGCCAACCAAAAGTCAGCCCCATGACTCCGATAATCCATACCGCAAAATGAGACAGTTGCATTTCAAGCTTGCGTTGGGTTTCTCGCTCTAAAAAAGGCGCCATTGGTACAAAAGTACTGATGCCGCCTCGGATTTGCCCCACTTGATAGCCTTGGTGAGCATGGCACTTCATACAGGTCTTTTCAACCAGTAGAGGTCGAATCAAACGCATATAGGGTTGACCTTGCATTAAGCTAATTTCTTGAATGGGTTCTGCCTTTTGTTCAAATTGTTTTAGAGCCGAGATTTCCCAGGCATCCGCTTTATTGTTTGGATTTAACAAATTTAAACTGGTGAGGTGGGTTTTAATGCCATATTCATCGCCAAATTGCGATTGCATATCTCTTAACATATAGGCTGGGTTGACCAGAGTTAACTTTTTACCACTGGTGGTCACTACATCCCGTTCAGGGATATCAAGATAGGGGTTGGGTGGGGTTTTCTCTGTCGGTGGGACATAAACGCCGCCGTGAGATGCGCCCCATCTTCTGAAGCTAACATCTTTATTGACCGTTGCTAAAGCTGCAGAGCTGGCAGCTTGCCAAGTCGCATGTTTTAAGCCATTGAGGTTATAAAACCAAGACCCTAGAATCAGGCCGCTCCAAAGCGCAACAATGAGGCTATATTTTTTGACTAAGGATCTAGGCAAGCGATCTTTAATTTGCCAGTGCATACCGATTCCTTTAAAACGCTGCTTGGTGGGCAGTTGCATTGATAATCTGTAACATTGATATCGGGTATCGGTAATGGGTTACTGATACTTTTCTTTGCACTTTTCAATGGCTTGCCAGTAGGCGGCATTGTTATTGGAAGGCTTGTCACTATTGTCCCAAAGGGCGCTGGCTTTTTCTTTACAGTCTCTGAATTCGGAATTTCCGCAGCCTGAAATCCACAGAAAACTACTGAGTAGGGTGAACAACCCCAACTTACTTAAACCTTTCATAAAACCTCACTGTCAATTGCGGGCGCTAAAAAATAAAGTGGCATCCTTTGCAAATGTCAGAGTGCTTTTGGGCGTTTTTCACCTCTTGTCAGTCCAAAATTCAATCGCATTTTTTCTAGCCTGACTTTTTTAGATGTCAGTTTAGCAAATTATGAGCAAAAGCAAAGTATTTATAGCAAGATAATCAGCGGATACTTGTGATTCTAATCACATCGCTTCATAATGAGCGGGGTTTATCCGCTATTGGGTCAGGAGTAGTCATGCATCAAGCTCAGTCAGAAGCACTAGATTGGACACAACGCTATACCGATTTTTTATCAAACCAGCCTTCTCGTGAGCCGAGGATCGTTTATCAACGAGATCGTGCAAGAGTTATTCACTCGGCCTCTTTTCGCCGCTTGCAAGCGAAAACGCAAATTTTTGGATTGAACGAGTCGGATTTTTATCGCACTCGTTTAACCCACTCTATGGAAGTCGCTCAAATTGGTTCTGGGTTGGTGGAGCAACTGATTACCGTCGGGCAGGGGAAAGCTTATTTAGACTGGCTGCCCTCGTTCTATTTGATTGAAGCGATTTGTTTGGCGCATGATTTGGGGCATCCGCCTTATGGTCATGGCGGTGAAGTTGCACTCAATTATATGATGCGAAATTATGGTGGCTTTGAGGGCAATGCGCAAACTTTACGGATATTGGCGCGGCTAGGCGAATATACGCCCAAAAATGGTATTGATCTATCACGACGTGCCACTTTAGGGGTTTTAAAATATCCCGCTGTTTATGATGACGTTATCGCTCATCACTCGGAATATCAACCCTATTTGCAAGCCCCTGATGCATTTGATTTTAAAACCTTGGATATGAGTCGTTGGCATCCACCCAAAGCCAGTGTCTATCAGGAAGAGCAGACACAGTTTGACTGGGTATTGGGGTTGTTTTCTGAAGCCGATAGAAAGCGGTTTACCCAATTGCAAGCCCATGAAAAG
>CBFHUY010000108.1:0-6248 GCA_965658885.1 Hydrogenovibrio sp. | reverse complement strand
GCGTATGACGGATGCTGTGATTAGCCTAAGCCACGGCGGTGGCGGTGTTGAAACCCAACAGTTGATTCAAACATTATTCTATCGCTATTTTGATAATGATTTATTGCGACAAGCTGAGGATGCGGCGGTGTTTGAAGCCAGTGGTTCCTTGGCGTTTACCACCGACAGTTTTACCGTGAGTCCGCTGTTTTTTAAAGGCGGCGATATTGGCAAGCTGGCGGTGGCGGGCACGGTGAATGATTTGGCGATGATGGCGGCCAAACCTTTATATTTAAGTTGTGCCTTTATGATTGAAGAAGGCTTACCGTGGAAAACACTGGAACGCTTGGTGCAGAGTATGGCGCTAGAGTTAAAAAAGACCGGCGCAAAAGTAGTGTGTGGCGATACCAAAGTGGTGCCAAAAGGTGCGGTTGATCAAATTTTTATGAATACTTCGGGGATTGGTCAATTGGCATTGCCCGCGGCCAACGCGCCCTCGGCACACGGATTGCAGGCAGGTGATGTGATTATCGTTTCGCAAGATATCGGACGACATGGTGCGGTGATTTTGGCAGAGCGAGAAACCTTGCAATTACAAACCCCGATTGAAAGTGATTGCACCAGTGTTTGGCCAGCCGTGGCCGCATTATTGGAAGCGGGCATTCCGCTACATGCGCTGCGTGATGCAACGCGCGGTGGTTTGGCAGCGGTGTTGAATGAGTGGGCGCAGGCGTCAGCCGTGTCGATTGAGGTTCAAGAAGCGCAGCTACCGATTTCGGAATCGGTACAAGGCATTTGTGAATTGCTCGGGTTTGAAGCCTATGATTTTGCCAATGAAGGCACCTTTGTTTTAAGTGTGCCTGCCGATGTGGCTGATACTGTGTTGGCCATATTGCATCAATTTGACTTTTGCGAAAATGCGGCGGTGATTGGTGAGGTGTTGGAATTTCAACCATACCCAAAGGGCACGACGGGCCTGGTCATTTTAACCAGTGCCTGGGGCGCGCAGCGGGTATTGGACCCCCCGCAAGGTGAACTCTTGCCACGGATTTGTTAAGGTGAAATTTCGGGTGACAGCGGATGCATGAATTTTCAATAGTGCAAGCGTTAATGGAACAATGTGAAGGTTTGGCGGCAGAACATCAGGCCAGCGTGATTCACCGTGTGGAAGTCAAAATTGGCGTATTGAGTGGTGTTGAACCTTATTTATTGCAAACGGCGTTTGATACGTTTAAAGAAAGCAGTGCGGTCTGTGGGCAAGCGCAATTGGTGTTGCAGCATCAGCCATTGATTGGACAGTGTCCACAGTGCGGCGAGCAACAGGAGATGGCGAGTTTCGGGGAGTTCTGTTCCGATTGTGAGAACAGTATGATGACCGTTGTGGATGGTGATGCGTTGATGTTAATGCAGTTGGAAATGGATTCCTAACAGGGCAAAAGGGGGAGTTATGCGGGTTGTGATTATTGGCGGCGGGATTGCCGCAGATTATTTGGCTAATCAAATTTTGGAGCAAGATGCCAGCGCAGAGGTGTTGATCTTATCCAAAGAGCAATACGCACCTTACGACAGAATTCATTTATGTGATTTGGTGTCTGGGGAATCCAATATTCAAGACATTACCTTGGATTTGAATCCTAACGTGACGGTGAAATTGGATCATGCCGCCACGGGTTTAGACCCTCAAAATAAGCAGGTCATTTGTGGTGATAAGCGTTATGACTACGATTACGTCATTATCGCCAGCGGTTCCTTGCCGCGCACGCTGTTTGATATTGAAGGCCTGGATAATGCGGTCACCTTCCGCAGTGCAGATGACAGTTTTAAAATCGCTCAGAATTTGGACAATCGCGAGTTGGTGATTGTCGGTGCTGGGCCGATTGGCTTGGAATTGCTTGATACGCTCATGGGCATGCCGCAACCGAAAAAAGTCTATCTGCTGGTTCGCGATACCAGCCTCTATTCGCCCGACTTAGACCCGTCTAGCGTGATGTTGATGCAACAAACCTTTGAAGCCGATCCGCGTATTGTCATTTCATTTGAAGATGAAATTGTTGAACAAAATATCCAGGATGGACACATTGTCACGCTTCAAACCAAAAAGCATTGTATTGAAAATCCATTTTTGATCTTCGGGATTGGCATTCAACCCAATATTGATTTTGCCAGAAGCACCTTGGGCTGCGATCGTGGGATCTTGGTGGATCGCATGATGCGCACTTCCGATCCGTTTATTTATGCGGTGGGCGAAGCGGCGCAAATTGATGAAAGTGGCTTTGTGGCAGGACATGCGTTGGAATGCCGTAATCAGGCGGATGTGGCGGTAGCCGATATTTTTAATAAAACGCCTGAGCCTTATCATCGTGAAGTCGCGATTGATGGCCTAAAAGTCGGATCCTTTCATTTTACCGACGTGCGTTCACCTGATTACGATATTCGCGATGACCAGAATGAAGTGGTGTTACTGCGCTCCAAAAAAGAAGGGCGTATTGATCAATATATTTTAAATAATGAAAAGTTGATGCGCTTTATCGGGGTGAACTCGAATGTGGATGCGCTTTATTTAAAACAGTTGATTATTGAAAAAGAAGATGTGGATGCGGCCTATTTGTATAACAATCGCCATGAAAGTGGTCGCGGCCGTTTGGTGTGTAGCTGTACTGGCAGCTATGAGAATGACTTGATTGCGGTGATTGAAGACAATGCGGTCACGCAGTTTAGCGAGTTGCAAGCCTATAGCCAAGCGGGGCGGGTGTGTGGTCGCTGTAAAAAAGATGTGGCGAATTTGGTGGCTTGTGCCCATGTCGACGCGGCAGCGGTTCAGTGTAAACAGCAGCAGCGCGCTGCAGAAAAGGAAGCTGCGCAACTGGCGAAGGTTCAAAAGCGGCTGGATAAATTTAAGCGCTTGCATCCCGATCAGAATTTGGAAAATGCCGATTTGGACACCGCTTTAAAAGCATTTGGTAAGGTGCAGGACTTTAATGGTTGGGTGTCGATGATGGCTTTGAATCTGGATTTGCCCAGCAGCTTTGATGGCGCGGTGAAACAGAGTGTGCAGCAGCTGAATAAAATCCCGGTGATTTGGTTGGAATTGGCGGATTGCAGTGGCAATTCGGAAGCCTTTATTAAAACGGTAAACCCAAGCATTGATGAGCTGATTTTGAAGTTTATTTCATTGGATTATCACGAATTGTTAATGGCTGCGTCCGGCCCGCATTCCGAAGATCGATTGGATGAGTTGTTGGAACAAGATGCGGGTGAATTTATGCTGGTGGTTGAAGGCGCAGTGCCATTGGGGATGGATGGTAAATATTTGCGCATCGGCCCTAAAGGGGAAACGGGCGTGGATTTACTGAAGCGTGTGGCGCAAAAAGCCAGTGCTATTTTTGCCGTGGGGTCTTGTGCTTTGGATGGCGGCGTGGTGGCCGCTGCACCGAATCCAACGGGTGCCGTTGGGGTGGGCGAGGCATTAGGCCGAAGCGATGTGATCAATTTGCCCGGTTGCCCAGTGAATCCGATTAATGTGGTGGGCACCCTATTGCATTATGTGATGTTTGGCGAAATGCCCGAATTGGATGACAATAATAAGCCATTATGGGCGTATGCGCCGAGAGTGCATGATAATTGTGAGCGACGCGGACATTATGATGCGGGTGAATTTGTTTTGGAATGGGGCGATGAAGGCGCGAAAAAAGGCTGGTGTTTGTTTGAAATGGGTTGTAAAGGGCCTTATGCCGATATCAACTGTTCCCAAGTGAAATTTAATGAAGGGACTTCCTGGCCAGTGCAGGTCGGACACGGTTGTATTGCTTGTGGCAAAGGCAAGGTTGCTTTTGATGAGTTGGCAAATAATCGCAAAGTGATTAACATTGACAAAATTATGGGGGCGGCAAAATGACACAGCCAACAGCAAAGAGCCAAAAGATTATTATTGATCCGGTGACCCGAATTGAAGGGCATTTGCGGGTGGAAGTGGAAGTGGACGAAAACAACCAGGTCACCGAAGCTTGGGCTTCTGGGCAATTGTTTCGAGGCATTGAAACTATTTTAAAGGGGCGTGACCCACGCGATACCGGCCTGATTGCACAACGGATTTGTGGGGTCTGTACCAATTCCCATTATCGAGCGTCCATTAGCTCGGTTGAAGATGCCTACCAAATTCAAATTCCGAAGAATGCTGAAATTGTGCGCAACCTGGTGTCCTTAGCGTTGTTTGTGCAAGACCACATTGTCCATTATTATCACTTACATTCACTCGACTATGTTGATGTGGTGAGTGCCTTAGAAGCAGATTGCGAAAAAGCGAGCCAGATTGCCCATCAATGGCACGATCAGCCTTATCAATGCAGTCAAGGCGATTTGAAAGCAGTTCAGAAAAAACTGGCGGATTTTGTGGCGGCAGGCCGATTGGGCTTGTTTGCCAATGGCTATTGGGGACATGCGCAGTACAAATTGTCGCCGGAAGAAAACCTGATTCACATGAATCATTATTTGGAAGCCTTACGCGTTCAACGAGACGTGAGTCGAGCGATTGCCATTTTCGGTGGCAAAACCCCACATCCGCAAAACTTAGTCGTTGGCGGGGTCACCAGTGTGATGGATATGCTTAATCCGCAACGTCTGAATGATTATTTATTTGTGATTAAAGACACGCAGGCATTTGTTAAGCGAGCCTATCTCCCCGATATGAAAATGGTGGTGGCCGCTTATGAAGAATCGATAAAAGCGGGTGAAGGTCGAGGGCATGGTCATTTCATGAGCTCGGGCGGTTATGCGTTTGCCGATGGCGAGCCGCTATTTGCCAGTGGTGTGGTTTGGGGACATGACTTTGACAAGGTTGAGCCTTTTAATGATGCCCATATTACCGAAGAAGCATCGCGTTCTTGGTATCAAGATGCTGGGCCGACTTCCCCTTATGAAGAAACCACTGAACCGGATTACACCGATTTAAATGCGGATGGTTCTTTAAAAACCGAAGGTAAATATAGTTGGATTAAAGCGCCGCGCTATCAGGGCAAGCCGATGGAAGTGGGACCTGCAGCACGGATGATAATCGGTTATCAGCAAAAGGCGCGTTATATCCAACCCTATATGCAGCAATTTATGGATGCAACGGGCATGACCTTATTGGACTTTTCCAGCACCCTTGGCCGTAATGCGGCTCGGGCGGTGGAAGCGGAAGTCGTCGGTGATATGATTTTTAAGTTTGTCAGTGAACTGATTGAAAATATTAAATATTATGATGAAGAGACCTGGACAAAATATGTGTTTGAAGACTTGCCGAACCAAACGCAAGGTCGCGCGATTCTAGAGGTTCCACGTGGCACCTTGAGCCATTTTGTGTGTATTGACGAAGCGAAAGTGAAAAATTATCAGGCAGTGGTGCCCACCACTTGGAATGCATCGCCTAAAGATCACCAAGGCGTACGCGGACCTTATGAAGAGGCAATTGTGGGGTTGACGTTGGCCGATCCGCAACAGCCTTTGGAAGTGTTGCGCGCCGTGCATTCGTTCGATCCCTGCTTGGCCTGTGCGGTGCATGTAATCGATGCGCGCGGCCAATCGCTGGCAGAATATCGTGTGCCAGCGTTAGGCTAACGCATGGAAACTGCTGCCAAGATTGCCATTATTGGGGTTGGCAATATTCTCTTCCGAGATGACGGTTTAGGCATTTATGCCAGTCAGTTTTTGGCTGAAAATGTTGATTTTTCGCCTAAGGTCGATGTGATTGATGGCGGTACTTTGGGCATGAACTTATTGAGTTATTTTCAACAGTATGAGCGGGTCATAGTGTTGGATGCGCTCAGTGTCAGTGACGATTCGCCGCCAGGTACGGTCTATTCGATGCCCGCCACAGAGCTGCAAGCTATGGGCGCTTATCGACAAACGGCACATGAAGTGGAAGTGTTGCAAACCTTGGAAATGGGCGCTTTAGCTGGGGGGATGGCGGAGATTCAGATTGTCGCCATGGTGCCTGAAGACATTGATTCGGTGGCGATTGGCTTGACGGAGGCGGTTGAAAACAGCCTGCCGCATTTGATTGAAACCGGGGTTGAACAGCTACGTCAATGGGATATTGCGGTGACGTCTAAGCAGATCCGTTATGACTTGACGAGAATTATTGAAAATTACCAAACCTTAAATCACTTTAAAACAACCGCTTGCTCGTGAATAAACGTCAACATCATCACATTATTTTGACTGGCAAGGTGCAAGGGGTGGGGTTTCGGCCTTGGGTGTTTCAGCAGGCGCAACAGTTGGCCTTGGTGGGA
>CBFHUY010000107.1:0-6338 GCA_965658885.1 Hydrogenovibrio sp. | reverse complement strand
AGATATTCTTTCAGTGTGTCGGCAATTTTTTGCTGAGCCACATTTAAATGCTTTTGGCCACGGCGAACGGTTGAACCGACTTTAAACGCAATTAAATCACCTGTGAGCTTGGAAAGCTGTTCTTCCCAGTCGATTTCCAAGCCTTTGAGGGCTTGCAGGAAGTCGGCTGCAAGGGCTTGGTCGCCAAAGGTTTTAACGGCATCAGGGCCTTTTAAAAGGTCGGCTACCGTCATTTGTAAATGGGCATCGGGTGCACCTAATAAATGACTTTGCACCGTAAAGTGTCCAAAAGCATTTTCATCATTGGCGTCATCATTGGGGGTGGCTATTTGGTAAATAATAAAAAAAGTGATCTGGAAGTCGGTAAAGGTCAGTTGAATGACTTTTTCATCACAAGGGGCAAAGGCTTCACTGGCATCTTCATCCAATTTAAGGGCTTGGTTCAATAGGGTTTCAATGCCTTTGGCCAATAGATTTCTAGCCAGGCCTGGTGCATTTTCAGTGGTGTCAGCGGGCGTTTTCATAGCAGTTCCTTATTAATATTTCCAACCACGGTGCAGTGCGACGATGCCTTGCGACATATTGAGGTATTCGGCTTTATCAAAGCCGGCATCCAGCATCATTTGTTTCAGGGTGTCTTGGTCTGGGTGCATGCGAATGGATTCGGCTAAATATTGATAACTGGCTTCGTCATCGGCAATTAATTTACCCATTTTGGGCAAAATATTAAAGGAATAAAAATCATAGGCTTTAGCCAATAGCGGTTGGGTGACTTTGGAAAATTCCAAAACCATCAATTGCCCACCGGGTTTCAGCACGCGCGCCATTTCGGCTAATGCTTTATCCTGATTGGTGACATTGCGCAGCCCAAATGAAATGGTGACCAAATCAAACGTATTGTCTGGATAGGTGAGGGCTTCGGCATTGGTAATGGTGTAATCGACATTGCCAATTACGCCTTCATTGATTAAGCGATCTCGCCCAACACGCACCATGCTTTCATTAATGTCGGCTAACACCACTTGCCCGGTCTTACCAACCCGTTTGGCAAATGCTTTGGTTAAATCCCCTGTGCCGCCAGCTAAGTCCAGCACCTTATTGCCTGGGCGAATCCCGCTTAGCTCAATGGCATGGCGTTTCCATAAACGGTGAATGCCTAAGGACATCACATCATTCATCACATCATACTTGCCGGCGACCGAATCAAAGACCCCTTTGACCTTCTTTACTTTTTCTTCTAGCGGAACTTCTGAAAAACCAAAATCAATGGTATTTTTATGGGGTTGGTCCGAGCTCATAGACGATTTCCTTTATAAAATTTCGTTTAAGGGGGTGGGGGCTTGATCCGGGTGGCGATGCCCTGCCTTAGCCAAACGGGTTAAATAATCTTGCCAATACTGCGCTTGATGTTTGCCAAGCGTATAAAGCCATTCCCAAGTATAAATGCCCGAATCGTGACCATCATCAAAATGCAATTTGACGGCATAATTGCCCACAGGGGTAATGGCGTCAATATTGACCGATTGCTTGCCCACTTGCAATACCGCTTGATCCGGTGCATGTCCCGTCACTTCGGCGGATTGTGAATAGACCCGTAAATATTCACAAGGCAGCACAAAGGTTTCGCCAGTATCGAAGCTCACGACCAGCTGCCGTTCAGATTGCTGGAGTTTGAGTTCGGTTGGAATGGGCGACTGAGACATGGCATTCACTCAATTATAGGATGTATTGTGACAAATCTTGGTTTTGTGATAGATCACCTAAGCGATCATCGACAAACTCAACATCTATTCGAACCACCTGACCTGGGTTTTCCGAAGCATTAAAGGATACTTCTTCCAGTAGTCGTTCCATCACCGTATGCAAACGACGCGCACCAATGTTTTCGGTATTTTCGTTCACATGGTAAGCAATTTCAGCCAAACGTTGAATGCCTTCATCGCTAAACTCAATTGATACGCCTTCTGTTTCGAGTAGGGCAATGGCTTGGGTGGTTAAGGCGGCTTTCGGTTCGGTGAGAATGCGCACAAAGTCTTCAACTTTCAATGACTTCAATTCTACTCGAATCGGCAAACGCCCTTGCAGTTCAGGAATCAAGTCAGAGGGTTTGGCTAAATGAAACGCCCCTGAGGCGATAAACAAAATATGGTCGGTCTTAATCATGCCATATTTGGTGGAGATCGTTGACCCTTCAATTAACGGTAGCAAATCACGCTGCACGCCTTCACGCGATACATCGCCGCCAGAACCTTCTTGACGCTTAGCGACTTTGTCAATTTCATCAATAAACACAATGCCGTTTTGTTCGACATTGTCAATGGCTTTGGTTTTGAGGTCTTCTTGGTCAATTAAGCGTTGTGCCTCTTCTTCGGTCAGCAGTTTCATCGCTTTTTTAATGGGCAGTTTACGTTTGTTCTTTTTGTTCTGACTCATGCCTTGAAACATTTCCTGCAATTGGCTGGTCATTTCTTCCATGCCCGGCGCACCCATAATTTCCACATGCGGTGGCGCGGCATTTAAGTCAATTTCAATTTCTTTGTCGTCCATCGACCCTTCACGCAAGCGTTTGCGGAATTTTTGGCGGGTTTCTGCCATTTGCTCGCCGGCATCATCGTCGCGACCTCTTGCAGGCGGCAATAAAATATCCAAAATGCGTTCTTCCGCCAAATCTTCTGCCTGACGTTGTACCGCTTTTATCGCTTGATCTCGGTGCAGTTTAATCGCATTTTCGGCCAAATCTTTAATAATGGAATCCACCTCGCGACCCACATAACCGACTTCGGTGTACTTAGTGGCTTCTACTTTAATAAATGGGGCATTGGCAAGTTTGGCTAAGCGGCGCGCAATTTCGGTTTTACCAACCCCAGTGGGGCCAATCATTAAAATGTTTTTGGGGGTGATTTCCTGGCGCAGTTCCTCTGGGAGTTGTGCCCGACGCCAGCGGTTTCTTAACGCAATGGCCACCGATTTTTTCGCCTCAGACTGGCCGATAATATAAGTGTCAAGCGCGTGCACAATTTCCTTAGGTGTCATCATATTGTGTATTAATCCTATCCTGTTTGTTTCGGGGGTCAGCAACTTGGTTTTTCTAAAATGCCCTAATGTCGATTTTGATGGTAACCGCAAAAGTGATTAGAAAATTCAACACAAAGGTTTTCAAGGTGCCCATTTATTCACAGATGGTTTATTATAAAGGAATTAAATCATCGAATGATACAGGCAAAGCAAAACAACATGACAAACGTTTTAAAATTCTCCAAAATGCAAGGCCTTGGCAATGACTTTATGGTCGTTGATGGCACTTCCGCTAATCTTTCTTTAACCACTGATGAAATTCGTTTTTGGGCCAATCGCCATTTTGGGATTGGTTTTGATCAATTATTGTTGGTTGAAAAGCCGCAGGCCGATTCGGTGGATATTGATTTTCGTTATCGCATTTTTAATGCCGACGGTTCTGAAGTGCAGCAATGCGGTAATGGCGCACGGTGTTTTGCTCGATTTGTGGTCGATAAAGGGTTGACGACGAAGCGAGACATTCGGGTAGAAACCGCTTCGGGGGTGATTGTATTAAGCCTGACCGATCAAGGCTGGGTTAAAGTCAATATGGGTGCTCCCAATTTTTTACCACAGGCTTTGCCTTTCGATGTGCCAGTTGAATCCGATCAATATGAATTGGAAGTGGCAGGAGAGCATTATCAGATCGGTGCCGTTTCCATGGGCAATCCGCATGCGGTGATGCGCGTGACCGATCTCAGTGCAGCGCCCGTGGCGGAACTTGGAGAGCAGATTGAATCCCATCCGTTGTTCCCCGAAAGGGTGAATGTCGGCTTTGCTGAACCCGTGAGTCGTCATCAAATCAAGCTGAGAGTTTATGAGCGAGGGGCTGCTGAAACACTGGCTTGTGGTACGGGCGCTTGTGCGGCTATGGTGGTGTTACGGCGCTTGGGAGAAGTGGACGATGTCGTTACCGTGAGCTTGCCTGGGGGCGATTTATTGATTGAGTGGGATGGCAATCCCAGTCATCCTGTGTGGATGACTGGGCCGGCGGTTCAGGTGTTTGATGGGGAAATTATGCGCGGGGTGCCGAACTAATGTCGAGTTTATTGAATGATATTCATGCCGAAGATGTCGCTGAATTTTTAAATCGTAACCGTGAGTTTTTTCATGTTTTTCCCAATTTGCTCAATGACTTGAGTATTCCCCATCCTAAAACGGGTCAAGAAGTGTCTTTGTTGGAACGCCAAGTTTATCAACTTCGTGAACAACGGGACCACCTCAAAGTAGAAGTGGAAACCTTAAAAGATATTGCCGGTGAAAATGGTGTCTTGCTGAATAAGGTTTATCAGTTTTCGAATGCGCTACTCGAGGCGACCAGTAATCAAGCGGCTGTCGATGCCATTTATCACACCATGCAGACGTTATTTGAGGTGGAAGCCATTGCATTGATTTCATGGGAGCTGCCCAAGGAACCGATGAAAGGCATGACGCAATTGGGGTTATCCTCTGCCTGGTCAAATAGTTTAAAAGCCACTTTAGAAGTCGATAAGCCGCGATGTGGTTTGTTGGAAGATCAATGGCAGAAAGGCTTATTTCAAACCGAGCAGCCCATGCAGTCAGTTTGTATTCTGCCATTGGGGCAAAAAGGGGTTTGGGGCGCATTGGCACTTGGCGCAACCACCGATCGCTTTAACCCTGAACTCGGAACCTACTTTTTAAAAGTAATGGGTCAAATGATGAGCGCGCGCCTAGAGCGGTTGTTTTAATCGCGCCTATCCTTGCTTAAGCTGACGCACTCGCCAAACGGCATAGATTGAACCCGTGATAAACATAATCAGTGAGTAGGTCACTGCCGGAATCATCATGGTGGTGTTCGCCAATAAGGTGCCTGCGACCACTAAGGCCAAGGTTCCATTTTGAATGCCGACTTCAAACCCAATCGCCGTGGCTTGCGCCCGCGATAGATGGGTGATTTGTGCCAGCTTGACGCCCAAATAAAACACCGAAATATTCAGTAACAGCGTCGCAATACCGGCCTGCATAAAATAACTGACCATGTGATCTTTATTTTTCAGCACGATTAAGGCGATGATTAAAAATAAGAAGCCAACCGAAAACCACTTAAACACCGTCTCTAATCGAGCAGACAAGGCTGGCCATCGAGACAAGACCCACATTCCGAGTACCACTGGGACAAGGGTGATCGCCAATAATTGAACAATGGTTTTTAAGACGGGCAAGCTGATTTGGGTGGCATCGCTCATAAAGAAATGCATGCTCCAAGCCAAGATAATGGGCAGGGTAAACGGGGTGACCAAACTGGTGACGGCCGTTAAACTGATCGAAAGCGAAACATCCCCTTTTGCCAAGTAGCTATACATATTTGAGGTTGCCCCACCGGGTGCCAAAGCAATAATCATTAATCCGACGGCGATTTCAGGGGGTAAGTTCAACGCCACGGAGATGGCTAATGCCACTAAGGGCAATAAAACCATTTGTCCGATTAACCCGATCCAAACGGCTTTCGGGGCAAAAATAACATTTTTGAAGTCCGCGGGTTTGAGTGATAACCCCATGCCAAACATGATTAAAAATAATGCGAGCGGTAAGATAATTTGTGTCAAGATATCTGGATTCATGGTCATCGCCTTCGGTTAGATGAGAAGGGCTAAAGCATAGCGTAAAATCTCAGCAGATGCGAATCAAAATCTTTAAAATACCCTGAGCTATCAGCTTCAGGTTTACCACGAAATAGGAAGTCCATTGAACGCTTTTACTCTGTTTACTCAGCATCTACAGCGCGCTAATAAGTCGCCGCACACCCTGCAAAACTACCAAATGGATTTAGCAGCGCTGGTGGCGTTTTATCAAGACTATTTAGGGGATGATGATAAAAATGCCCCGACTCAAAGGGCACAACAGGCCTGGGCAGATTTAGCTGAATTTGACCATTGGCAAGCGATTGATTTTGAGGTGATACAAGCCTTTGTGTCTAGTCGAATGCAACAGGGTATTTCCGCAAGAACCATCGCACGACAGCTGTCAACCTTTCGCAGTTTTTATGACTTTTTAATCCAGCAGAATCGGGTATCGCAAAATCCCGCCAAAAATATCAAAGCGCCAAAACAGCCCAAACCCTTGCCCAAAAGTCTTGATGTGGATTTGACTCAGCAACTGCTTGAGCAGCCCTTAAACAGTTGGCAGGATATTCGAGATCAGGCCATTTTCGAATTGCTTTATTCCGCTGGGTTGCGGGTTGCGGAATTGGCTTCGCTTGATTTGTCTCCAGGTTTGGATACCTTGCAGTCTGGCTGGGTGAGGGTGATTGGGAAAGGGCAAAA
>CBFHUY010000106.1:0-6397 GCA_965658885.1 Hydrogenovibrio sp. | reverse complement strand
GTGCAAGGCCGTTGATAAAGCCATGGTCATTGATCATTTACAGCTTTTAGAAAAGAAAGGTGGAAAAAGTGGGCATTGGCAAAGAGCCAATACCCTTTCGTAATACCCCTTTAAAGGGTTATTGAATCTTCGGGCTGTATTGTAGGGCTTCTGGTCCTTCGTGATCGAGTAGGATTTCAAGCCCCTTTTCTGGATAAAACCAGTGATCAAGGCCATCTGACTGGGTTTCAATACGATGAGGATCGCCAAAACGCATTTTGATGGCTCGCTCGGTTAACTGTTTCTTGGGAATCAAGGTGATTAATCGAATAGGCTGGCGCATCAGTTCTTTGGCATCACTTTTTTGAGGGGTGACTTCTCGGTTTCCTAAGGCTGTAACCGTTGTTTTGATTCCTCGACCATAAAACTGATCAAGTTTTTCTGGAGCGACCGCAATGCCTAAGGCAACCGTGCCTCGAATATTGCTGAAAGTGACATTGCCAAAATAGATTTCGGCACTTTTTTGAGTTTCATCCTTTTGTGAAAAAATTTTCACTTCAATATCATTTCCAAAATACGCTTTGGCATCTAGAGCGGTACTTTTATTGATGGTCAATCCCAATGCTTCCAGTTGATTTTGAGCATTGTACTGGCTTTTCCATGGCAAAGCGGTTTTGGGAAGTTCCATTGAGCTAGGCGGCATAAACATAAGGATAGCCGTGAGTCCCACTGCAATAAATAGTGCAATGAAAAAAGGGGAGGTGCCTTTGTTTGTCGATTTTGAGGTTGAGGGTGTCATGAAGGTGTATGTTCCTGTTCGGCAGGGGTTTCATCTAATTCAGCATTGCTATTTGCATCTCTAGGACAGAACTGTTCGATTTTGTTATCGATAATCCCTTTACCAGCGTCATAGACCGAAATTCCGGTTTGTAGGAAGTTATAAAGAACGGTGAAAAAAACCACGAGTGCGCCAAAGAAGGTTCCAATTTTCTCGATAATGGAGGTTGAGGAGTCGCTTTCTGAAAAGTCATTCATCATCATGCCGCCACCGACGATATCGCCTAAGATTCCTGAAACACCAATAACGACAATCGCAATCAGATAAGAAATTAATAAGTTACGACCTCTTCGCCAAGCCAGTGCCCAATGCGCACTGACAAACCAACTGTCTCTTTCAGCAACCGCTTTTCGATGAAAATATAGATAGGCAATGACCATTGAAGAGATGAGGGGTACCAAAATAAAGTAGTAAGGATTACCGTGCCCCATTTCTAAAGCCGCTTGTGAAATAGCTAAGTGGGTGACAATGACATTGATATTGAAAATATGATGGGGATTTTTTGCAAGGTGTTTTTCTGAGTCGGTTACTTGATATTGCATAAATACTCTCTACGTTAGTTAGTGGAGGTTTAAGGATTATTTTGCAGTTGAATGATTAATTTCTTATCAGTGCTCAGGATTATACCTTAATTTATCATGCCTTAAAATTTGAGTATTGGGTTGTTGAACTAGCTCTGATATTTCAATAAAAATTTTGTAAAGTCATCTGCAGGCATCGGTTTTCCAAATTTAAAACCTTGAAAAGTGTGGCAGCGCCTTTTTTGAAAGAATTCGACATGAAATTTTTTCTCAATACCTTCAGCAACAACATTTAATTTAAGACTTTTAGCCATGGCCAAAATGGTCTTGACGATGGCCTGACCTTCAGAAGTCTCCATGTTTTGAATAAACGAGCGATCAATTTTAATGGTATCAATGGGAAAGCTTTGTAAATAGGCAAGTGAAGAATAGCCTGTCCCAAAATCATCGATGGAAAGCGAAACACCCAGTTTTTTTAAATTTTTAAGAATGCGTATATTTTCATCTGCGCGTGTCATGGCTAAACTTTCTGTTATTTCTAGGTCTAAATCTTTTGCATCTAATGATGAGTTGACCAATAAGTCAGCAATGTCTTGTGTCAAGGCCGGGTTTGAGAATTGACGACTGGAGAGGTTGACACTCATTTGTAAGTCTGAAAAACCCATTTTGTGCCATTTTTCTGCTTGTTTGATGGCTTGCTCTAGTACGAATTGCCCAATTTCAATGATCAGGCCATTGCTTTCTGCAATGGGAATGAACTTATAGGGTAAAATCAAGCCGTGTACAGAGTGCCGCCATCTAACAAGGGCTTCAGCGCCATTGGGTCTAAGGGTTTGGGCATCTATCTTGGGTTGAAAATAAACTTCGATTTCGTGGTTTGAAAGTGCCTTTTGTAAATCGTTTTCAAGTAACACTTGTTCTTTTGATTCGGCATTCATGTCGGATTGATAAAACATGAATTGATTGCCACCAGCGAGCTTCGCTTCGTTACGGGCGATATTAGCATGGGCAATAAGCTCACTGGCACTGCTGCCATCCTGTTGAAGGATGCTCACGCCCATAGAAAAAGTGATAAAAATTTCTTGTTCTTGAATCGATATTGCGCTCGAAACTTCTTGGAAAATTCGGTTTAGTGATAAGTTAAGCTCTTGTGTTGACTGAGCATTTTTAATCAATATCGCAAACTCGTCACTTCCCAAACGGGCAACAAAATCATTTTCTCTGGTAACGGTTTTTAATCGATGAGCAACCGTTCTAAGTAGTGCATCACCATTTTCCTGGCCCAAATGGTCGTTAACCTTCTTAAAGCGGTCAATGTCTAGAATAATAATGGCACTGATTTTATCGGCATTGGCTTGTTCAAAAAATTGGGTAAGGTGTTGATTGAAGTAAGATCGGTTTGCCAAGTCGGTAAGCTTGTCATGACTGGCTTGGTAATCAATCAAATTCTCAGCGCGATGAAGCCTAGAGATATCTTGAACTGAGCCTGTTATTTTTGTGATTTGACCTTGAGAGTCAAAACTGGCTTCGCCGAGGCAATCGATGTAGGTTAATTGATTATTATGGTTAAAAACTCGAAAGCTGATTTGAATGGTTTTTAATTCGGGCTTTGCATCTTCAATCGCGCTGAGAACAATTGGTAAATCTTTGGGAATAATATTTCTAAAAAACTGATTCAGGGTGAGGGCTTCTTGCTTGGGTACATCAAATAACTCAAATGCCGAATCTGAACCAATAATGCAATCGGACTTTGCATCCCATTCCCAATAGCCTAATCGCGCAAGTCTTTGTGCATATTCTAGTTGTGATTGGCTTATTCGTAATCGGTCTTCTATATGACTCACTTTCAAAGCCTGTTGAATTCGTCTCATTAACCATACCCAATTAATAGGCTTGGTAATCACATCTGTTACGCCACTTTGATAAGCCTGTTCTTCACTATGATGGTTGCCCTTGTCAGTAATGATAAAGATGGGAGAGGTGGTAATTTGTTCATGTCGTCGAATGGCTTGGGTTGTCATATAGCCATCCATTTCGGGTAAAAAGGCATCTAGAATGATCAAGTTCGGTGATTGTTGTGAAAATTGTTTTAAAGCTTCTTTTCCATTGTTAGCTTCTAGGACCTGAAAGTGTTGTTTTTGTAGAATATTTTTAAGTGTTGTGCGTGAGTCTTCATCACTATCTGCAATGAGAATTTTTTGGCGATATTGAAGGGCTTCAGAAAGTGGCATTTAAATCCTATGCATTTAGTATCAATATGAGAAAGTTTAATTCATTTTATATATAAAAAAAATATTTGGCCGAGTTTCTGAAACCCATTAAAGTCATAAATAGAAATTTACAAATTATGAACTAAATTTTACTATTCACCCAGCTTACGAAGTCTGATAGGTTCAGGGCGCCTGAAATTCTGTCAATTTCCTGGCCTTTTTTAAAAATCGCTAATGTCGGAATGGACCGGATATTAAATTGTGCGGCCAACTGCTGTTCTGTTTCGGTATTAATTTTGATGAGTCGAGCTTTGGGTTCTATTTGTGCTGCGGCCTGTGCAAAAGTTGGCGCAAACATTTTGCAGGGCCCACACCAACTTGCCCAAAAATCGACAACTAGAGGCTGATCCGTTTTTTGTAGGGCGCGCATAAACTGTTCACCTGTCATTTCGACAGGATTGCCTGTAAATAAACCAGATTTACATTTTCCACAAGTTGGAGATTTTGTTAAGCTTTCTTCGTCAACACGATTAAGACCGCCACAATGAGGACACATTGTAATCATGATTTTATTCCTTTGTTAATATTAGGTTCAAACGCCATTTCAATTCAATCTTATAGGCAGTTTTAACTTATTCAAGCCACTCTGGTTTTGGGCTCTGTCGTTTTCCCGCAGTAGAACCTTCTTGAATGAAGTCGTGAATCGTTTCATCGTGACAATGAAGAATCTCTAAAACTTTTGGGTCATCCGTGGTTAATTTTGCTTCTACACCGTTCCGAATTGATTTGTACTCGAATAAAATCTTGTCACGATATTCAAATAAAGCCGCAAAAAGAGGATCCCACGATCGAATAGCACGCCCCATGGCAAAGCGTTTTTCCATCCCAGAAACATGTTTTTGTAGAATGGATGCTATTTGGGGATTTTGACTAGTCGTTTTAGCGCGGATACCTTTTTCAAGTAACTCGGTCTCTCGGAAAATTTCATGATGGTGTTCCATTAATGTTGAGAACAAAGCTTGATCTTTTTTGTGTTGCTCATCAGAGCCATGACCATGTCTATATATCCGGTTCTTTTCCATTTTGCGAAACTCTAAATTCAATTTTCATTTATTTTAGATAAAAAAAAAGCGTAATGTAAATGAATTCATTACGCTTATCTTTTGAGGAGTGAATTCAAAGAGCTGAGGAGGCCAATTTGAATTCTTTTCTGATTAATTTGAATTAAGTGAAAATGAAGGAATAACAACTTAAAATCAAAAAGGAAAGTGATCTCACTTAACTTGAGTTTAGTATAAAAGTCAGTCAGTTAATCTTCAATGGATTAGAGTTGAAAGAGTGTTGAGGAATTCAATTAAGTATGAAGGAACTATGAAAGCCTGTTAATTAATTAACAGGCTAGAGGGCATTAGAAGGATTAAATCTCAGCCTTTTGAGAACTAAGGTAGTTAGCTTGCATTTGTAATTGACTAGCATACTGAGCTGTTTGGTGAGTTTCTCCTTGAGTTTTTTCCGCCTGTTGCTGTTGACTCGATTCATTACGTTCAACGCTTGGGTTTTCAACGGAGTTTCTTTCATTAACCGTTTGATAAGCTTTTAAGTCATTATAGTTTGAGACATTGCTTTTTGATTGATCGGATAATGTTACAGTCGTATTTTGAGCTGAAGAGGAAACGGCTGTTGTGTTTTCTGTCAGTTTTGGCGCTTTTGAAAGCGTATCACTTAAACCATTTGCTTGAGTAAATAGCGCTTGAGAAGCGGATGCAAGTGCAGGACCAATTGTATTCATAATTTGTTCCCCCTTTTTGTAAATTCCTTAAATTAAAGTATATAGAATTGTCTTTTAAAAGTCTAGTAATCTCAACCCGTTACATTTAACGCCATTCTTTAATACAAAAAATAGCGGATCATGACCCTAAGGTCAATATCATTCTATTATCGCTTTCCTTAGAATTAGAAGATATCTAATTACATATACAAAAATTCTTAATTGAGGTGGAAGCCATGGCCGAGCAAAAAAATGAAGTATCAATTGGTAAAGTCATTACTGTAGAAGGCGAGGTCTTTATTAAGGAACCCTCTGGAGAAATTGTAGCGCTTGTTGAAGGAATGAGTGTTGCGCCTGGTCAAATTGTTCAAACGGGCTCAGATGGTTCTTTGTTAATCGAACTTTCAAATGGTCAAATTTTCAACCTTGGACGAAACTCTCAGGCCGCGTTGAGTCAAGAATTGGTCGATGATGGAAGTGAAGACGACGGGCAATCGACTAGTGACTCAGTACAAGACGCTATCAAAGCTGTTTTGGCTGGTAACCTTGATGAGTTAGATGAAACTGCAGCAGGTGAGCAGGAGCCTACAAGTTCAAGCTTGCAAGCTGCTAGTGCTCTTGGTGGCTCTGGTGCTGAAGGAGAGCTAACAAGTGGTTTTGATACAACAACATTTGCGGGAGAAATAAACAATAACCGTGATACTGGTTTTGATCAACAGAGAAATGCTGTTGGGTCGCAGTCTTCGACTGGGGTAGACCTAACCACTGATGTTCCACTAGCGCAAACCGACAACTTCAATGTAGATGAGGATGCGACCCTGAGCGGTACTCTGATCACAAACGACACCGCCAGTGCAGATGGAGGAGACGTCTGGAGCCTGGCAACAGGTCCAGCACACGGCACAGTAACCGTGAATGCAGACGGAACTTTTGAATACGCCCCAGCAGCTGACTACAATGGAGTCGACAGCTTCGAATACACTATTACCGATCTGAATGGCGATCAATCAACGGCAGCTGTTAACCTAATAGTTAACCCGGTGACCGATGCGCTGAGTGATGCCAATGAAAGCGTCAGCAC
>CBFHUY010000105.1:0-6478 GCA_965658885.1 Hydrogenovibrio sp. | reverse complement strand
ACGCCATTTTCGGTCCAGGTTAAAGGCACAGACAGACTGTCACCGGTCATCACATAGTCACGTTGTTGTGCTTGATAAAGTGATTTATGGGTTGGGGCAGGTAATACCGCTTTTGATTGCAACGCCAGACCGTTTTGAGCAACATAAAGCATTTGTCCTGAATCGCCCATTAAGTGAAATGGCTGTGAGCGATCTTCACTGGCAGCATAACTCAATAATTTAGCATCCCGAATATCACCACCTTGTGTGTCAATAATCAACTCCAACACATCGGTTTTTACGGTTATGCGCTGTCCTTTTTCCATTTGCGTTTTGGCAACCGGCACGTCCTGTGTCGTTAAATGCGCAGCGGGCACGTCTTCATTGACAACGGTTGGCACATCACCCGAATTCACGGCCTGCTCTTCAGCCTGAGATTGTACAACCACTGGCTGAGACTGCTTATGTTGAAATTGTGTCCATTGCAACCATATCCACAATAACGTAAATGCCAGTGCTAACCACCAAAAAGATCTCATATTCATTGGTACAGCTTTCCTATACTTTTCAATAATAACGACACAAAACGACTAAGTTGAGTGCACAAATTTACTTTTTATCCTCAACAGGCTTTCTTCCACGCTTTTTGAGCTGTCGAATTAAATGCTCAAAACTGTTACGCAAGGTTTCATTATCAACCTCTTGCATACCGCGACGCCCTAAAACGACAATATCATACCCGCTTAACGCTTGTTTATGTTGACGAAATGTTTCGCGAGCCAGTCTTTTTACTCGATTACGCCAAACTGATTTCATCAACTGCTTTTTGGCGATGGCCAAACCCAAGCGTGGAGCCGTTTGCTGATTCGGACGCACGATAAAGGTCCAATGACGATTAGAGAACTTTTGGGCTTTGGCAAAAACAAACTGAAACTGCTTAGGAGAGAGAAGACGAGCGGATTTGGGAAATTTGGCGTTATTGAGAGATTGAGAAACCAAATGAGCCTCGCTTTGAGCAAGGTTCTCATTTGGCTTATCAGCAAGTTGTTGAGTGTCGTGGTCCATCTATAGACACGACTTAAACTGCTAAGCGCTTGCGCCCTTTCGCACGACGAGCCGCAAGAATTTTACGACCGTTTTTAGTTGCCATACGAGCACGGAAACCGTGAGTACGAGCACGCTTAATCACACTGGGTTGAAATGTACGTTTCATGAGTTCAATCCTATTAAACTAAGACCCAAAAATATGAAAAATTAAGGCCTATAAAAAAAATGACTTCTTTCAAAAGAATCGCGCATTTTAACGGAAACAAATCCAAATAACAACTGCCTAGACAAAATGTTTAATAAAAACTTTGCCGCCCTTGCTCTTCCATGCAGCGTTTCACAATGGATTGTTTTAACACCACCGCATCTAAACTAATTCGACCAATGCGAATGGCATCTAATAATGCATGGGGTTCAAGCTTGAGTTTTTTCGCCAATTCAATTAAATCAATATACTCCAACTCGGCTTTCAGCTCCGTATTGGTGGTTGATTCTAAGGCATGAATTAAATCACGCGTATCTTGTAGCAATGCTGCGGGATGAAAGGTCACTTGATTCTTATCGACTTTAATCAATTTGAATTTAACAAATATATCCAATAGTTTTTGACAGCCTGTTGTCGATAACCCCATGATATCGTGACTATATTGAATAACTTCCTGCACATCGATTGTTGCCGTTTTATTTTCGACTTCCAACATTTCGTCCAAATTTTCAGATGACTCAGGCTTTGGAAGCTTTAAATACAATAATTTCATCAGGTTGGCTAAAGACAACAGTGGCGTACTACTCGCCGACTTATCCAATACAAACTGATTCAGTTTGCTTACTCTTTTAATCAAGGAATTAATGATGACCCGAAATAAAGGGGGCAAGTCGCCAATAATCGTTTCAACCTGCTTACGATCTATCTCATAGACTTCTGCAGGGGTTTCTGCCGTTGCTGAAGCCACACGCGGGCTGGCTGAAATCACTGCCATTTCACCAAAACAGGCACCTTTATTCAACACCGCTAAGGTCACCAATTTTTCACCACTTTGGGCCGTAATTTTAATTGACCCCTCTTTAATGATATAAACCTTATCGCCCTGACTCCCTTCTTTAAAAATAACCTGACCAGGTAAATACTGTTTGACTAAAGGGGCTTGGTTTTTTGACTTCATGAGCGTCTATTCCATAAAAACATTTGTTTGCAGTGGCTTGGGCACGAAAATTTTCAAGGGTTAAATTGTGCCACAAAACAACGAGATTGACGAATTAATTACAATCGCCACTTTATACCAAAGGATGCAATTTACTTTTGAAATCCTGAACCTTGCCGGATCGAATCTCCAACCCTTCTGCTTCAAGGAGTTGTTGTTTTCGCTCAATTCCAAAAGCATAACCACCTAAATGGCCATCGGCATTCACCACCCGATGACAAGGAACCTGAATCGGATTTGGATTTTGATTCATGGCTCGACCCACCGCTCGATAAGCTTTTGTGCCGAGCGCCTCTGCCAACGCTTTATAGGTTGTCACACGACCGGCAGGGACTTGTTGTAACAACTGGTAACACCGTTCATTAAACGATTGATTCTGTGTCATTAACCCCACCCTATTTTTTCTATGGAACCATTGTATCAATTAAGTAGTGTAAATAGCAGGCATAAAAAAACCCGCAAGGTTGCGGGTTTTTTTAAGGTTAACATCGCTTGGATTACATCCCAGCGTGTCCTACCCCTGGAGGATCTTCATGTAAACGCTGAGGCACGTTGTACTGTAAAGTTCCGTCAGGCAATTTACGGGCTTGAACATAATCATGCACGTCCCCTTTACCATTCCCAACTTGAGAATCAGGACAGTTATTCATACAACGTTCGTTGTGCACAACTGGACGATGGTCACAGAAGAAGTTGCCTTGGTTCTTCATATAACGGTTTTGCTTCATCAACAATTCCGAGTTATAGAAGGTGTCATAATCCAACTCAATGGGCTGACCATCTTCATCAAAGCCAACTGGGATATAGTTTGATTGCATAATATAAGCCGTAATTCCCATATAACCTTTATCACCAATAAACGGTGCATTAGGTGTCCAATAAGGCATGGTACGGCGGATATAATCAAAGAAAGTTACCGCATAAGGCCAATAGTTACCAACCGTTTTCATCGGTGCTGGATCACGGAAGTCAGACGCCACTAGGTTCTGATCCACAGCTAATGGTAAATACCCTTTAGCCCCTTCACCAAACTCACCGTGACACATGGCACAAAACTGAACATACACTTTTGCACCTTCTTCAACGGTCATTCCTACTGACGGATCAGGCAAGCCTTTACCATCACCATCAACCGTGATATTCCACTTCTCTAAAGCAGATTCTGCAATCGGCGTTCCAAACCCATTGGCGACAAAGTCGGCATCACTGTAGTAATTCTTGTTCACACTATCATGAACTTCAACGAAAGCGGCTGGCACTTTACATTGAGCATTACCATGGTTACCACCATCAATGCTGTCATCCACTTCAAAAGAATAAGGGTTTGCAGGATCAAGCTTCCCTTTTAGTCCAGCACGACCATGAGTCGCATCCTTACCTAAAATCGCTTCAATCACTTTTGCATCGAGATATTTCCCATCTGCATTTTTGATGATTTCGGCATAGTTAGATGCATATAAGCCATCTTTTTTAGCAACCACTTCTTTATTAGAGTCCGGGCTACCACTCATTGCAAACGCGGTTGCCGAACTTAAGGCAAGCGCTGCTGCGATTATTGTTTGTTTAGTACTGAACATTTTCAATCATTCCTCCGTTTTTGCCACCATCCCAATCATGGACACGCCAAGTAACCATCGCAGTACGGTGGTAAACGTTGTTCGTACCTTCCAACTTACGCATTTGCGGCATAGGCGGCTGAACATAACCTGTTTCATCCGTCACACGACTCATTAAGAAAGCTTCTTTACCATCCCATTCCCATTCAAATTCAAAACGGGTCCAAGCCTTATCCAGTACGGGTGACGTAAAGTGCGCTTCTTTCCAGTTTTTGCCGCCATCAACAGAGACATCAACATGCGCCACTTTGCCGCGACCTGACCAAGCTAAGCCACGGATGTAATATTTACCTGGGCCTTGCATTTTAAAGTCTGGTGATGGGTAAGTAATAACCGAGTTGGCTTCCATATACCAAGAGAAACGCTGAGCCGTTCCATCAGGCATGAGTTCGGTGTACTTAGAAGTTTCTTCACGATGCTGCATTGGCACATCATGAACATAAAGTCGACGTAGGTACTTAACCCACATATTGGCTTCACAACCAGGCACCACTAAACGAATCGGGTAACCTTGCTCACGACGAAGCGCTTCACCATTTTGGGCATAAGCCACAAAACAATCATCCATCGCAATATCAATTGGCAAAGAACGTGACATTCCAGAAGCATCTGCCCCTTCCGGTAAAATCCACTTACCTTCAGGCTTAATCCCAGCTTCTTTTAATAGGTCAGATAAACGCACACCCGTATATTCTGCACAAGACATCATCCCGTGCGTCCACTGTACCGAGTTCAACTGAACCCCTTTCCATTCCATTGCACCGTTAGCAGGACACTCAACAAAGTGAATACGTGAAACTGAAGGGAAACGCTTTAAATCATCCATCGTGAAAATCAATGGACGCTCGACCAAACCATGAATCACCAAACGATGCTCTTCTGGGTTAATGGTCGGCACCCCACCGTGGAAACGTTCAAAATGTAGGCCGTTAGGGGTAATAATACCGTGCAAGCTTTGCAATGGTGACATGGTAATCGATGCCATCGCATCTGGCGTCAACCATTCTAAAGTACGACGCTGTACTTCTTTTTCATAAGGAGAAGGCATCCCATAAGGGTACTTACGAACCCCAAAACCTAAACTCTTACGCGCTGCGCCGTCTTGCAAGACATCCGTGAGTTCTTCCTTACCTGCGTAAGGGGCAACCGCCTTAGTTGGATTATAGGTTTTGCCTTCAGCTGCTGATGCCGCTTTGGTAAAAAGCACGCCCCCAGCTACAGCTGCACCGCCTTTTAAGAAAGCGCGGCGCCCTTGGTTGCGACTCTCATCCGTTTGAGTGGCAACCTTTTCAACGATTCTATCTGTCATTTAATGCTCCTTGATGGGTGCTCTTCACACCGAAAAGTCAAGAGGTTACTAGTTAGGATGTTTCTTTTAAAAGAACCAATAAAGACATAAAACGGCTTTATCGATTCTCTTGTGAAAAACATCATAGTAATTTTGTTGTGTTACGCTTCAGCTCAAAAGCAGAAGGGTGCACAGTTTTTCTAGTCGTCTATAATATGTTTTAAGCCAGTTCACTTCAAGAACAAAATAAGAGTTTGCTTATATAAATTTTTTATGCACGCCCGATTTAAATCTATGGTGTTACAAAAGAGTCTATACAGAACGCTGACAAATTGGGCCTGTTTTCGGCGTTTCTATATCTTCAGCCACCTGGGTTAAAAAGGCTTGTAACTCTTCAATGGTCAGCACCGACAAGATTTTATTCATGATCACGGGATCCACTGCAATGGTCGTATAGTCACCTGATGCCAACTGTACCTGCACGCCGCAAACATCTGCCAAGGCACCGACTTCATTCCCTTCTATCTGTGCTGCCTGTTCACCGAACAGCATATCGCTGTATAGATTTTCGATTTGCTCCGCCATCGCATCACTGAGCTCATCCGTTACCTTCACTTCAAAACACGCATCGCCATTCGGCGATTCATCCACGCGAATAATGGAAGCGTGCCCTAACGCATCGACTTGCTGACAAAACCGTTTCGCAATAGCCTCATCAAAAAATGTATATTCAAAATCTTCTAACATCATGCCTCCTAAACACTCAGTTTTATACAAAGTTCAACCCCGACTTCAATCATAGACCTTCATTCAGTAACCTTTATTTTTAAACCTAATCAGCGTATCATTCTTTCAACTTACAGACTAGGAGATTTCCATGATTGAACGTCAATTCCCCATTACCCGTATGCGTCGCATGCGTAAAGATGCTTTTTCACGTAACTTAATGCGCGAACATACCTTGACTGCTGACGACCTCATTTATCCTATGTTTGTGATTGAAGGGCAGAATCAGCGCGAAACGATTCCATCCATGCCAGATATTGAGCGTTTGAGCATCGACTTACTCATTGAAGAAGTCAAAGAACTTCATCGTTTAGGCATTCCCATGGTGGCATTGTTTCCTGTGCCGGCAGCGGATACCAAAACCCTAGAAGCAACCGAAGCCTATAACCCGGATGGCTTAGTACAAAGAGCCGTACGTGCGCTGAAAGCGGAAGTTCCCGAAATGGGCATTATGACCGATGTCGCTTTAGACCCTTACACCACACATGGTCAAGACGGCATTATTGACGAAAATGGCTACGTTTTAAACGACGATACTATTGATGTATTGATGCAACAAG
>CBFHUY010000104.1:0-6636 GCA_965658885.1 Hydrogenovibrio sp. | reverse complement strand
GGAACCAGAAATGAAGCAATATATTGACGATTGTTTACAAGGTGAAGAAGGTCCTCTTGCTAAGCGTTACAACATGCGTTGGGTTGCATCAATGGTTGCTGAAGTTCACCGTATTTTGGTTCGCGGTGGGATCTTTATGTACCCTTATGACAACCGTGACCCTTCAAAAGCCGGTAAATTACGCCTAATGTATGAAGGAAACCCTATGTCAATGCTAGTTGAACAAGCTGGCGGTGCGTCTTCTACTGGTCGCATGGATATTATGGATGTTGAACCTAAAGGGATTCATGACCGTGTGCCAGTTGTTCTAGGCTCTAAAAACGAAGTGGAAAAAGTTGTTGCTTACCACACTAAGTAATCCCACCTAAATCTTCAAAAACTCACCCGCTTAGTGCGGGTGTTTTTCGTTTAATACAAACTTTTTAAAGGATACACTCATGGGTTATTCTGCTGTTCCGGCTGGTAAAGATGTACCAAATGACATCAACGTCGTTATCGAAATTCCGGCTTTTGCCCCACCAATTAAATATGAAGTCGACAAAGAAACAGATTTAGTCTGGGTTGATCGTCTTCAAGGCGCAACCATGCAATATCCAGCCAACTACGGATATATCAATGACACCCTATCAAATGACGGTGATCCGGTAGATGTGTTGGTGGTCACGCCCCACCCGCTGATGATTGGCTCTGTGATTCGTTGTCGTCCGATTGGTATTTTTCACATGACTGACGATGGTGGTGAAGACGCCAAAGTGATTGCCGTGCCAGTTGATAAACTCACGCCAATCTATAAGAATGTGGAAAAAGTGGAAGACATTCCATTACTCAAAGAACAGGTCGAACTCTTCTTTAGCCACTACAAAGACATTGAACCCGGAAAATGGGTGAAAGTGGATGGTTGGGGTGATGTTGATGCTGCCAGAAAAGAAATTCTGGACGGTGTTGCCCAATATGAAGCGTCAAAAAAATAAGCTTCTCATCACCAAATCAGGCCTGGTTGAAAACCAGGCCTGGTCATTTTTCTCCAAAAAACCGCATTAGTTTCCCGATTCCACTTCCATTTCTGACAACATCACTTTTTGCCAAGCCCCCTTCACTAACGCCTTCTCTGCTAAAAACCAATTTGCCGGAACCAACGCCTTTTCATTCTGCAACGCCAAGCGGTGATAAGTGGCACGATACTGACGATAAACTTCTTCCAATCCCTCTACATCCGATTCAGGCAGGATATTTAAGTTTTTAATTTCTTCAAGTAATCGAATATTATCAGACCAAGCCGTTAAACACTGAAAGCGATGCGCATAACCCAACACCAAATATTGCACCATAAATTCAATATCAACAATACCCCCTGATCCTTGTTTTAAATCAAACAACTGATCATCCGTCTTATCGAGCGAAGCCTGCATCTTCTGACGCATAGACACGACCTCTTCCCGCAAATCCGATAATGAGCGCTCTTGTGCTAAAAATTGCGTTTTAAACTGCTCATAATTTGATTTAACCGTTTCTGAACCAACAACCGCACGCGTTCGAACCAGCGCTTGATGTTCCCAAACCCAAGCCTTATTGCGTTGATAAGCTTCAAATGAAGGCAGATCTGTGACAATCATACCGCTATTGCCATTGGGTCGGAGTCGCGTATCCACTTCATACAACGTACCGGTCGGCATAAAGGTCGTTAATAATGAAATAATTTTTTGCGTCATTCGCATAAAATACAAATTGTTCTCAAGCGGTTTAGCACCCTGACTTTGACCAGAAGCTTGAACGCCATCATAAAGAAAAACAATGTCTAAATCCGAACCATAACCCAGCTCAATGCCCCCCAACTTGCCATAGCCGATGATCATAAAAGGCAAATCCTCTGGCGCGTTCACGCCCCCTGGCAGCCCATTTCGTTGCTGCATAAATTGCCAAGCATATTGAGTGGTCACATCCAACACGGCTTCGGCAATCCAAGTTAAATAATCACTGACCTTCATAATGGGGAGATGGCCGGTAATATCGGCTGCAGCAACGCGAAACACCTGGGCATGCTTCCACTGCCGCAATTGATTCATAAAGGCTTCATCATCTAGTGCATTTTCGTTCAAAATCGCCATGGCTTCGGCTTTAAGCTCGGTCAGTTTTAATGGCTCATACAAAATACGCTCATCGAGCAATTGATCCAACAATGCCGGGTATTTCACCAGCATTTCTGCGGTCCAAGCACTCAAGGCACAAAGTTGAAGCAAATGTGGCACAGCTTGCGCATTTTCTTTCAGCAGCACCAGATAAACACTGCGATTCATAATACTACTGACCACTTTCAAGGCGCGCTCCAATGCCACTTCAGGCGCCTCTATCTGCTTCAGCCCCAGCAACATTGCAGGCAGTACGGCTCTAAATCGATTCACCGCATCGGCACTGGCATGCGTATAGGATCGCCCATTGAAAAATTGATCCAAAATGACCACCAACTTTTCACTCGAACCAAGTCCAATCTCATTCAAGATATCAACGTCAATTTGATTGGCTAAACAGGCTTCTTGTAAGCTCGTATCTTCTTGCGTATCGGTTGGTGCGGTTTCAGCAAAAACCGTATCAAATTCAGATTGCACAAACTGCAAGTGCTCAGACAAAACTTCAGAAAATGCATCATAGCTTTCAAACCCCATCGAGTTCGCCAAAGCCATTTGTTGATTGGCTTCCGTCGGTAGGTCATGGGTTTGTTGGTCATTCCACTCTTGAAGCCGATTTTCAGCACGCCGTAAAAAGCAATAGGCTTCTAATAACCCCTTTTGCGGCTCGGCATCTATATACTGTCTTTCCGCTAAGGTTTGTAACATAGGCATTAATTGACGCCCTTGTAGCAAAGGATCTCGCCCACCATGCACCAATTGAAATGCCTGAACAATAAATTCAATTTCACGAATCCCGCCTGGTCCTAGTTTGATATTGCGGTGCTTATCCTTTTTCTTGACCTCGGCGTTAATCATCATTTTTAATTCCCGTAGCGATTCAATCGCCGAGAAATCAACATATTTTCGATAAATAAACGGTCGCAGAATCTCAAACAACTCTGCTCCCTTCTGTGGGTCGCCGGCAATCACCCGCGCCTTGACTAACGCATAACGCTCCCAAGCCCGACCATGAATTTGGTAATAATTTTCCATTTCAGTAAAACTAACCGCCAAGGGGCCTGACTGCCCAAAGGGTCGTAATCGCATGTCCACCCGGTAAACCATGCCATCATGGGTTAATTCCGTTAAAGACTTATTGACGGCTTGACCTAGGCGCGTAAAAAACTGATCATTCGGAATACTTCTCGGCCCCCCTTGCGTTTGGCCTTTTTCGGGATAGACAAAGATTAAATCGATGTCGGATGAAAAATTGAGTTCCTGTCCGCCCAACTTACCCATCCCCAACACCAGTAAGGTTTGCGGCTCACCTGATTCAGCGCCAATCGGCGTGCCTGACTTGATAACCATTTGCTGATAATGCCATTCGATGGTTGAAGCGACCAACCCATCTGCGAGATCGGACAAGTCTTGTAAGGTTTCATTAACGGTCGCTAAACCGTTTAAATCTCGAATCGCAATGCGAACCATTTCTGCACGTCGAATATGGCGTAATTGCTGATTTAATTGTGCCAAACTCTCACTGGCGCCGATCGTTTGAGCAATCTGAGATTGAAGTTCACCAGACTGATAGGCACTTTGCCAATGTTCTGATGACAAGAGCTCAGGGAAACGACACCCCTCACGTTCAACAAATAAACTCCAAGACTGAATTTTTTCAATGGATACCGGTGTTGTCATTCACTTCTCTCTCTATTAACAATAAAGCACGCTTATGAAAAGCGCACCTAAAATAACCAGGCCTGGTTATTTTAGGTCACCTTGGGCTGAAAATCTTGCATTCGGTACAGATATAATTTGGTTTTCCGACGGTCATCCAGTTCCCATATTTCGGAAGGTTCGACCTCTGGCACGGCAAAACTATTCGACACAAAAATCGCATCTGGATGCATTTCACTAACCACCTTTTGCCACAGTTTTGGCATCGGTTCTGGCGACAAAAAGGCATAGACCACATCATAATAGGCCAACTGCGATTTCCAAAGATCCATCGCAAAAACATTGCCACCCCGTAATAAAGTAAACAACTTCGCCATTAAATACGGAATAGGTGCCGTTTCAACACCATCTGATCGCTCAACATTCACCAGCTGGCTCATAAAAACCACATTCCCCCCTAAACCGCATCCCAAATCCAAAAATCGAACTTGTTGTTGCCTTTTAATCAATTTTTTAAGGGCTTGACGCGTTGTGCCATTGGTTAAATACAGTGGCACACGCTCTTTAATCGCATTAAAGAAAATCATCCAAAGCACGGCAAAAATTAACAAAGCCCACCAAGGATTAATTTGAAAGTGCAACCCTAAATAAAGGCCAACCGGCAAACTAAACTGAATCAATCGCCACCAGCAAGGCAACCCCAATCGGCAACTTAAAAACGCAGCTAAAACCCCTTGCGCAACGGCGAGTGCCCAAAACGGATAAGGCGGCGCAACCCAATAGGATAAAGCCTGCACCACTCCAGCTAAAATCAACAATGCCAAGCCTTGAATCAATAATGCCAGCACGATTTTGGGAAGTCTTTTCATTATTACCTCTGTTTTGCACCACAAATTATCATTATTGCACCACCAACAAATATTAGACACTTCCATTTATAGTCGATATAGCTATAACCTATTGTTTAATAGTTATTTTTATTAAGTGGCACGACCAAAGCTATATAGCGGTTGAACATTTCTTCAATTAAAAATCAGAGGTTAGTATGAAACTTGTAGTCGCAATTATCAAACCTTTTAAGCTCGATGATGTCCGCGAAGCGCTTCATGAAATTGATGTGCATGGCATGACCGTCACCGAAGCAAAAGGGTTCGGACGCCAAAAAGGCCATACCGAAATCTACCGTGGCGCAGAATATGCCATCGAATTTTTACCCAAGGTGCGTATTGAAATAGCCGTCACCCAAGACAAAGTTGAAAGCGTGATTGAAGCAATCGGCTCTGCTGCTCGTACAGGAAAAATCGGGGATGGCAAAATCTTCGTTAGCTCTATTGAACAAGCGGTTCGAATCCGAACTGAAGAGAAAGGGGAAATCGCACTTTAGAAAACGACTTTCTCCACGCATCTTTTGTAAAACGATAAGGAACTTTAATTATGGAACAAATATTAGAATTAAGCTACGCATTAGATACTTTTTATTTTCTAATGTCTGGCGCACTGGTCATGTGGATGGCAGCTGGTTTTGCCATGCTGGAAGCAGGATTGGTTCGCTCCAAGAACACCACTGAAATTTTAGCGAAAAACATTGGGTTATTTGCCATCGCTTGTATTATGTATATGTTAGTGGGTTATAACATTATGTATGGTGATGCCATCAACTCGGTTATCCCTGGTTTAAGCTTTTTAATCAGCGGTGACAATGCAACGGCTGCGGTTATTGCCGGTGGCGATGATGCACCTTACTACTCAAACATGTCTGACTTCTTCTTCCAAGTCGTATTTGTTGCAACAGCGATGTCCGTTGTTTCAGGTGCGGTTGCTGAGCGTATGAAGTTAATGTCATTCTTTGTATTTGCAATTGTCTTTACCTCAGTTATCTATCCTGTCCAAGGTTTTTGGAAATGGGGTGGTGGTTTCCTAGACGGTCTTGGTTTCTTAGACTTTGCCGGTTCAGGGATTGTTCACATGGCTGGTGCCGCGGCTGCTTTAGCAGGTGTGTTATTGCTAGGTGCTCGTAAAGGAAAATATGGTCCTGACGGAGAATCTCGTGCGATTCCAGGTGCAAACCTACCTTTAGCAACTTTAGGGACGTTTATCCTATGGTTAGGCTGGTTTGGTTTCAACGGTGGTTCTGAGCTAAAAATCTCAAATGTAGATGAAGCCAATGCGGTCGCTATGATCTTCGTTAACACGCTTCTTGCAGCTGCTGCTGGTGTTGTTGGTGCGCTTATCGCTTCAAAAATGAAGTTTGGTAAAGCGGATTTAACCATGATGCTTAACGGTGCTTTAGCTGGGCTAGTTGCCATCACAGCGGAACCTTTAACACCAAGTGCTTTAGAAGCAACCTTAATTGGTTTGGTTGGTGGTATCCTTGTTGTCTTCGCAATCCTAGTATTGGATACCAAGTTTAAAATTGATGATCCAGTGGGTGCTATCTCAGTGCATGGTGTTGTCGGTATCTATGGTCTAATCGCTGTTACCTTCACCAACCCTGATGCTAGCCTAGTGGCTCAGTTGATCGGTATTGTTTCAATCTTTGCTTGGGTATTCATTGCAAGCTTGATTGTCTGGAGTATTGTTAAAGCGGTTATGGGCATTCGAATCTCTGAAGAAGATGAATTCGAAGGTGCTGACCAATCAGAGTGTGGTATGGAAGCTTATCCTGAATTTACAAAATAAGCTCGATACACAGTAAACAAAAAACCCTGCTATGCAGGGTTTTTTGCGTTTAAGTGACACTGTTAACAAAATTCAAAGGTTACGAATTTTATAAAGCAGCTGTAACCAACGACTCTTCCAACTGGGATTGGTCACAATCGGGTGGCGGAATTTTAAAACCACGGCCTCGGCATCC
>CBFHUY010000103.1:0-6702 GCA_965658885.1 Hydrogenovibrio sp. | reverse complement strand
CATTTCTTGCCAGGCTTCTTCTGCCACCAACGCATTTTGATTTCGAATCACTAATGTTTCTGTCAGCAGTATTTTTTCTTCAAACAACTGCTCTACAATGGCTTGTGCAGCGCCTCTCCCTAAAATACAGACGATGAGTTTCGCTGGGCGACAATGGTCCTGATTTAACACATCCTTCCCCTATTCTGATAACACTTCTGCTACATCAAGTTTTCGATGGGACTTAGAGCGTCTTTGTTCAATTTTTTCAAGCACATGTGGAGGAATATAAGTCGCTGCCTTTTCTAAGGGTGTCACATAAATAATGCCCATGCCTGGCGTATCCAGCTTCCCTGCAATAAACATTTCAGTGAACACTTCCTCTTCCTGCTGCTTGGAAACCATAATCTGAACCACTTCTTTTTCTGCATCCACCGTGATACTTAACAGCCCTAAGCGTTCACGAACCCCTGCCCCTCGTCCATAATGAATGGAAGCGCCTTGAGCACCTGCCCCTCTGGCTGCTTCAACCACCACATTGCCTTGACCTCTTGGCACCATACAGGTAATCAATGACACTTCCGTCAGAATCGTCATTTCTTTTTGAAAACTCATTTTGCCCCCTTTGATTTAGCCTGAGTCGTCACATTTTTCAACAAGTCGCTGTCCAATGTCACTGAACTTTCAATGGCCTCTTTTTCTAAACGGAAACTGCGATAACGCGTCCATAGCCCAACAATCAGGACACATAAAATCGGCCCAATTGAAGCCATCGCTAAAATACCAAACCCTTCTATGGCACCCACGGCTTGACCTAACCCCAAGCCCATTGCTAAAACCAATGGTACCGTAACAGGACCGGTGGTCACACCCGCACTATCCCAAGCCACATTCACAAATTCTTCTGTCGATAACAAGGTCAGCAACAAAGCCAATAAATAGAGCGGCAACAACATCCAAGCCAAAGACCAATCAAAAATGATCTTCACCACCCCTAAAGCAATCCCGCCACCGACACCCAAAGCGACAGCCATCATTAAAGTTTGTTTTTTAAAGGCCCCATTGGTGAGCCGTTCAACCGTCAACCCCAGTGCGTTCAATGCAGGTTCGGCAATCGTCGCACCAAATCCTAAAATAAACGCGAAGATAATGGTAATGGCAATCCCCAAACTGAACCAATATAAGGGGGAATCGGCTATGGCATCAATGCCAGTAAAAGCGGCAGGAATTAAAGAACCGGCCTGAGTTCCCAAAGCGGCCAAGCCATAGGTTAACCCCAAATTAAATATCACCATCCCTAACACCGAAAAACCAATACCTAATAAAACCACTTTCACATCTGGAATTCGATCTTTTAACAACAAAAACAACACCAGCCCTAAAAACAACACTAAAGGAATGATGGCTCGAATACCATTGATTACCTCAACAAAAGGGGTTCTTTCATACCAAGCCGGCGAAGACGCTTGAGCCATTTGCACGCCTTGCAATATCTGATCCAGTGGAACCGTTTCATAAATATAGATTCCGAGAAGTTGCACACCAATAATCGGAAACAAAGAGGCCAAAGTTACAATCCCAAACCCGGATAATGACTGGTTACCACTCCCCGCCGCAGCGGCAATCCCGATCCCCAATGCCAAAACCAAAGGCACGGTCACTGGACCGGTGGTCACAGCGCCACTATCCCATGCCAGACCAATAATTCGACTCAATTCGGGGATTTGCATCGAATAAAGCGTAATCAGCAATGTCGGTATCACTGACAATAGAATCAACGGTTTCAGGCTCCAGTCAAATATAAACCGCAAGGTGCCAAGCACCGCAGCCAACCCGACGCCCCCGCCAACGACCAATACTAAAATATCGGACCAGTCGGTTAATAAAGTATACAAATACGGCGCGGTTATCGGATCCACATTGGAACCGGCTGTCTTTAAAGCCCCGATTGCGGGTTCGGCAAATGTCACCCCAATGCCTAATAGGAAGACAATCAATAACACCACCGGCAAAGTCGATTTTTTGGGTAGTTTATTCCCTATCGTTTCGCCAAATGGCATCAACCCTAACCGAAGCCCCTCCATAAACAGCATCAACCCTAAAATGACTGCCACTAAACCACCCACCACCAAGGAGGCATCCATAATATGCTGACGCAAAATCAAGGTTTGAAATAAAACCAAATATAAGGCGAGGGGTAAAACCGCTTTGAGTTGCTCTGACACCTTTTGTTTAAGGTACGGCGTAAGTAACCGTTGAACATCCGTTCGGGTTACCTGAATTTTTTGATAAGCGGCTTCGGGGGATTTTGTCAGTTCATTATAGGTAATGACTTTAGTGTTAAAGCGTTCCTGCTGAACCAGTTCGTGAAAAGGGATTTTTTTCATGAATCTTCAACTCACTGTTTCAATTGGGTCACCAGTTGCTCAATTGCTTGAGCACGATGACTAAGGGTATTTTTTAAGGCTTTGGGCAATTCCGCAACCGAACAGTTTTGGTCAGCCATCCAAATAATCGGGTCATAGCCGAATCCACCCGTGCCTTTGGGTTCACTCATAACCGAACCACACCATTTCCCCAAGCCAATGACCGGGGTTGGATCTAGAGGATGGCGAACATACACCATCGCACAATAATAGCAGGCCTGGCGATTTTGGCTGTCCGATTGCGCCAATTCGGCTAATAATTTTTCATTATTACGTTCATCTGACGCCGGCAAGCCTTGGTATCCTTCCGAGTAACGCGCCGAATAAATGCCAGGTTGTCCACCTAGAGCTTCCACTTCTAACCCTGAGTCATCGGCAATCGCCGGAAAACCCGTTTTTTCACTGGCAAACCGTGCCTTTATCAAGGCATTTTCAATAAAGGTTAACCCGTCTTCGACTGCTTCTTCGGTAAAAAACTGCTTTTGCGGAACAATCGTCATCCCCAAGGGAGACAGTAGCGTTTGCATTTCGGCCAACTTGCCAGGATTTCCGGTTGCTAAGACGACAGTTTGCATTTATGTCTCCAAACACGTTTTTTGTAAATGAATCAACTCAGCAATGCCCTTCTGTCCTAAGGCTAGCATGGCATTCATTTCTGTCATTGAAAAAGGGGCCGCTTCCGCCGTGCCTTGCACTTCAATAAAGTCACCCTGCTCATTCATTACCAAATTCATATCCGTCTCAGCGGTAGAATCTTCCGCATAGTCCAAATCCAAAACGGGATGACCTTGATAGATGCCGACCGAAACAGATCCAACGCCATGCAAAACCGGACTCTCACTTAACAACCCTTTTTCCAATAGTTTGTGAATAGCAAGCGACATCGCAACAAATCCACCGGTAATGGATGCCGTACGAGTGCCGCCATCCGCTTGAATTACATCACAGTCAACCAAAACGGTTCTTTCACCCAGTGCCGATAAATCCACAGCAGCTCGTAAGGAGCGGCCAATCAAACGTTGAATTTCAACCGTGCGCCCCCCTTGTTTTCCGGCACTGGCTTCTCTGCGCATTCGACTACCGGTTGAACGCGGTAACATGCCATATTCAGCGGTAATCCAGCCTTGTGATTTTCCACGTAGAAATGAGGGCACTTTTTCTTCAACAGTCGCATTACAAATGACCTTGGTATCACCAAACTCAACTAATACGGATCCTTCTGCATGCTTGGTAAAATTTTTGGTAAATTGAATTTGCCGTAGCTGATCTAATGCTCTCCCGCTTGGCCGCATGCACATCTCCTGAAATTGTTACAATAACCATATTTAAAATGAAATAAATTATACATCAATGAGTGACAAGGACACGGCTTTCCCCTTCAGTGGGTCATAAGCTTTCTTTCTTGATGTCAATCAATATTTTTATTTGAATTTTTCCTTAAACGCCAGTATAGTTCGGAATGTTGTCAGGAATAACAACTTATCAGAGGAAATAAAAAATGAGCAATTTAATTCAAATGGTTGGCGTTTTAGCAATCACCGTTATCATCCCACTACTTGTTTTATTGGGTATTTGGGCAGATGTTCTACCTCAATCTTTACAAGTCGCAATTGGCATGTTTGGCGTCATTTTCGCAGCAACATTTATTGTTGGCGGAAACCTATACCTTATGTATAGTGACATCAAAACCAAGCGCTATTCAAAGTAAAATTGCGCCGTGGATCAAAAAACCCAGTTTTAACTGGGTTTTTTTTCACCTGCAGATATGGAGATAATATCGAAACCGACCCTATCACTCTCATAAACACCAGTCAAAACTTTTGTATAATACGCACAATAAATTCTTCTAACGCTTAGTGACCAAATTGTGAGTCCAAAACCCTAAATGAACGCTGACACCCCAGAGCAACCAACGCCCCCCCCAAAAAAACCGAAACGCCGTTTTTTTAGACGCCTATTTTGGTTGTTTTTTTGGCTCGGAATGGTGTTAACCCCCCTTGCAGCGGGCACAGCTTATTATATTAAAATTTACCCTACCTTACCGGATGCCTCTGAACTTGAAGATGTCACCTATCAAGTTCCATTAAAAATCGTAACCCAGGATGGAAAGCTGATTAGTGAAATCGGCACCAAAAAACGCATCCCACTCACCTACCCCGAAATCCCCTTAACCATGACCCAAGCGATTATCTCTGCAGAAGATGAAAACTTTTTCGATCATGGCGGTGTGGATTACAAAGGGATCGCGCGCGCGGTTTATGAACTCATCACCACGGGCAGTAAAAAATCTGGTGGCTCAACCATTACCATGCAAGTTGCGCGCAACTTTTTCCTCAGTAAGAAAAAGACTTACTTAAGAAAATTTAATGAAATCGTGTTGTCTTACAAGATCGAGCATCAAATCAGTAAGCAACAAATTCTAGCGCTGTATCTCAACAAAATCTTTTTAGGCTACCGTTCCTATGGGGTTGCTGCCGCTGCTCGCACCTATTACAACAAGGACCTTGCGAATCTTTCTTTAGATGAATTTGCCATGATTGCGGGGTTACCCAAAGCGCCTTCACGCTATAACCCAATCTACAATCCCAAAAGAGCTAAGATTCGTCGTAACTATGTGCTAAGACGCATGTATGAGAATGGCTATATTTCTTTGGCCGAAATGCAAGCTGCACAAGCGGTTCCGGTGCATGCCAAGCGCTCCAGTGCAAACATCGACATCGAAGCCGGCTATGTTGCTGAGATGGCACGTCGATTTGCGCTTGATAAATTTGGCAAGGAAGCTTTAAAAAATGGCTTAACGGTTATGACGACAATTGACAGTCAACTTCAAGCTGTCGCGAACTCAGCTATCCGAGACGGCTTACAAGACTATGAGCGCCGCCACGGTTATCGCGGGATTATCCGCCATCTGCCGCCAACCTTACTGACCGATCCAGAACAATTGCTAGACGAGTTGGATAACACTGAAAAATTTGGCTCACTCGAAGTCGGGGTAGTCAAAACCGTGACAACCGATTCGGCCCAGGTAATGATGCAAAATGAACAAGTCATTACCTTGCTGCTTGAAGACGTTCAATGGGCGGCACCTTACATTGACACCAATAAAACGGGCGAAACGCCATCCGACCTTAATAGTCTATTGGAAGCAGGCGATGTTATTTATTTACAGCATTTAAATAATCGCTGGCAACTGGCTCAGAACCCGCTAACCGAAGCAGGACTGATTTCAATCAACCCCAAAGATGGTCGCATTTTTGCACTCGTGGGTGGCTTTGATTATTTCAAGAGCAAGTTTAACCGCGTCACCCAAGCCCATCGTCAAGTCGGTTCAAATATCAAACCCTTTTTATACTCCAGTGCGTTGGAAAAAGGGTTTACCGCTGCCAGCATTATTAACGATGCGCCTGTGGTTTTTCACGATACGGCTTTAGAAGAATCTTGGCGACCTGAAAACTATTCTGGGCGCTTTTATGGCCCAACTCGATTGCGCAACGCCCTAGCCCATTCAAGAAACCTGGTTTCCATTCGGCTGTTACAACAAATTGGCATTGGTTATGCACTGGACTATTTTGCCCGCTTTGGTTTTCCCGAAGAACGCTTAAATGCCCATCGTGACCTGTCTTTGGCGTTAGGGTCGGTTCAACTCACGCCTTGGCAAGTGGTCAAAGGCTATGCCGCCTTTGCCAATGGCGGCTACCGTATTGACCCTTATTTAATTGACACCATTACCGATTTTGATGGCAATGTTCTGTATAAGGCCCAGCCACTTACCGCCTGTGAAAACCAGTGTTTTGAAGGCATTCCAAACAACGCGCCCAGCATCATTACCCCACAGAATGCCTATATCATGACCACGCTCATGCAAGATGTCATTAATTTCGGGTCAGGGCGTAAGGCCAAGGTACTGAACCGCAGTGACATTGCCGGCAAAACCGGCACCACCAATGATCAGAAGGATGCTTGGTTTTCAGGATTCAGCCCAGATATTGCCACCACCGTTTGGGTGGGCTTTGACCAACCTAAAAGTTTAGGTCGCTCTGAAGTGGGCGGTCGTGCTGCCTTGCCGATTTGGATTGACTATATGCGTGAAGCACTTCGCCCCTATCCCAATGCGCCTTTTGCCATTCCGGAAGGGCTGGTCAATATCCCGATTGATCCCGCTACCGGTCAAGCGGTATTAGCCGACGAACCCAATGCTTTTTTTGAAGTCTTCCGCGAAGCTTATGCGCCGGTGATTCCCGACCTGTCCGAAAAACGTATTGAAGAGATGACGCAAGAATTATTTGAATAAGAGGCT
>CBFHUY010000102.1:0-6709 GCA_965658885.1 Hydrogenovibrio sp. | reverse complement strand
AACCTACACCTTTAAAAAGGGTGAGTATGTTGTTGGCCTGCAATACCAAGTAGAAAACCAAACCGATCAGGAGTGGGCGGGTAGCTTGTATTCTCAACTGGTTCGTAATCCTTATGACCCAGAACATAATGCGATGATGTATACCTATACGGGGCCCGTACTTTATGATGGCATGGCCGAAAGTAAATACAACAAACATGCATTTGACGATTTACAGCAGCAGCCAGTCGCGGGTTATCAAACCACCGGCGGTTGGGCCGCAATGATCCAGCACTATTTCATGTCGGCGGTGATTCCAGATCAAGCCAGTCAGAATCGGTTTTATGCCAAGCCTGTTGGCGAAGGAAACTATGCGGCCGGGGTTGTGGAGCCAATCACAACCGTCGCAGCAGGTGAGTCCGGTGTTCTCAACTCTACCCTTTATATTGGGCCGATTATTCAAGATAAACTCGAAACCATTGCGCCTGGTTTAGAGTTAACGGTAGATTATGGTGTGCTCACCATTATTGCAAAGCCAATCTTCTGGGTATTGGAACAAATTCATTCATTCGTTGGAAACTGGGGTTGGTCTATTATCCTGTTGACTGTTTTGATCAAGTTGTTGTTTTATAAGCTGTCTGAAACTTCATATCGTTCAATGGCCAGATTGAAGAAATTCCAGCCAAAATTAAAGCAGCTCAAAGAAAATTATGGCGATGATAAGGTCATTTTCCAGCAGAAAATGATGAAGCTGTATAAAGAAGAAAAAATCAATCCGTTAGGCGGTTGTTTGCCAATATTGGTACAGATGCCTGTTTTCATAGCCTTGTACTGGGTATTGCTTTATTCGGCAGAAATGCGCCAAGCGCCTTGGATGCTGTGGATTCAGGACTTGTCGGCTAAAGATCCTTATTATATTTTGCCGGTACTGATGGGGATTTCAATGTGGGTACAACAGAAGTTAAACCCCTCGGCGATGATGGATGAAATGCAACAGAAGGTGATGAAGTTCTTACCTTTTGTCTTCACGGTTTTCTTTATGTTCTTCCCTGCTGGTTTAGTGCTTTACTGGGTGGTCAACAATATCTTGTCCGTTGCACAACAATGGTATATCACTCAGAAGATTGAAGCAGGTGAAGAAAAATAATTAGCATCCCTTGCCAGTGATAAAGCTGGCAGGGGCGTATCATTTATTTGGGAAGGAAAAATTCATGCAATTAACCTATCAAAAATTGGGCAAAGACCATCCTCTGTATGGCAAGGTTGAATTTTTAGTCGCCGATGGCATGACACCTGTGTGTTATAAAACCTCGGATGGTTATTTACCGATTGCGAGTGATGAAGCTGCCACGAATCAAAATGCAGTCAATGCTAAGCCAGAGGTCGAAACGCGCCCCTTGTATGTATTGTCTTTTAAGGTCAATGATGAAGCCGAAGAAATGACGTTTACTTCGAAAAAGAAAGTGCAAAAGACGCAGCAAGCACTGATGGAAAAAGACTTTGTGTCTGATGTGAAGCTACAAACTTACCAAGTTGTCGCTTAGTTTTTTCAGATTCAATTGAATTGAGAGATATACAAAGCGCCCATCAACGGGCGTTTTTTGCTTTAAGAGAATCAGACTGAGACCCGATATGTCAGAAACCACAACTGAAACCATTGCGGCGATTGCGACCCCTCCAGGGCGAGGTGGGGTTGGGATTGTTCGCATATCAGGTGCAAAAGTCCCTGAGATTGCCCGGCAAGTGCTGGGTGAGCTTCCAGCGCCTCGGTATGCGCATTATGGCAACTTTTTAGGGGCCGAAGGTCAGGTTCTCGATCAAGGGATTGCATTGTATTTTCCGAATCCCCATTCCTTTACCGGCGAAGATGTGCTGGAGTTACAAGGCCACGGCGGACCTATTATCTTGCAGTGGTTGTTGGAGCGGGTCGTGCAACTCGGTGCGCGCTTGGCCGAGCCAGGCGAATTCTCCAAGCAAGCTTTTTTAAATGATAAGTTAGACTTGGCGCAAGCTGAGGCGATTGCGGATTTAATTGATGCCAGTTCACAGCAGGCTGCCAAGTCCGCATTGAGATCCCTACAAGGGGCTTTTTCGCATGAGGTGAACACCTTGCTTGAGCAGCTGATTCAATTACGGATTTATGTTGAAGCGGCGATTGATTTCCCCGAAGAAGAAATTGATTTCCTCTCTGATGGTAAGGTCGCCGGAGAATTACAGTCGATTTTAACGCAGTTGCATCAAGTGTTGGTTTCTGCACAACAGGGCGTCTTATTGCGAGAAGGCATGTCGGTGGTGATTTTGGGTCGCCCCAATGCCGGAAAATCCAGTTTGTTGAATGCTTTGTCAGGTCGTGACTCTGCCATAGTGACGGATATTGCTGGTACCACCCGTGATATTGTAAAAGAAGAAATTCAAGTGGATGGGTTGCCATTACATATTCTCGATACCGCTGGCTTGCGAGAAACGACCGATGCGGTAGAACAAATTGGTGTGGCAAGAGCTTGGTCAGCACTTGAAGAGGCGGATCGAGTGTTGGTGGTGGTCCAAGCCAATGAGTCCATACACCCAGAAGATCAGGCGATTTTATCGAAACTCCCCAGTCATTTGCCAGTGACCTTGATCCATAATAAGATCGATTTAATCGAAAAATCCCCAGGCCTGGTCGAATTTGAAGACCAAACCGAGGTGTGGCTATCTGCCAAACACCACCTAGGCATGGATTTACTAAAGCATCACTTAAAAACGGCAATGGGCTATCAACAAACGGCGGAAGGGGTTTTTATGGCGAGAAAGCGCCATTTGGATGCGTTAAATCGAGCCTTACATTTTGTTGAAACCGGACAAGCTCAACTTCAACAGTTTGCGGCGGGGGAGTTGTTGGCAGAAGATTTACGCCAAGCCCAACAGGCGCTGTCGGAAATTACCGGCCAATTTAGTTCAGATGACCTACTCGGTCGAATTTTTACCTCTTTCTGTATTGGAAAATAACCATGACAAAAACGCCGATTTCAATCATGATTGAAGGCCTATCGCAGGAAGGCCGCGGAGTGGGTCGCCATCAAGGCAAAACCGTGTTTGTGACGGGGGCAGTGCCAGGGGATCAGGTATGGGTGAAGGTGGTTGCACAACATAGCCGTTATGATGAAGCTGAAATGATCGAATTAGAACAGGCTTCTTCAGAACGTCGGGAATCCTTATGTCAATACGATTCGGAATGTGGCGGTTGCCAATTGCTACAGTTAAAGCCTGAAGCGCAACGTCATTGGAAGTGGAAACAGTTTCAAACCGACTTAGCGAAAGCGGTTGATATGAAGCATTGCCAGTTGGAAGCCCCCATCTATGGCAATGAAGTTGGCTATCGTCGTCGAGCACGATTGGTGTTAGGACGCAATAAATCCGATAAGTTGCCAAAACTTGGGTTTCGGGCAAAAGGCTCGAATGAGATCGTGGATATTGCGCAATGCCCCATGTTGACCGTCGCATTGAACCAGAGTTTGGCTGAAAACCGTCAACAACGGTTAGAGGCTGCCAGTCGTTCTTTAAAAGAATTAACGGTGGTTGAAGCGGATAATGGCATTTTTTGGTCGGATCAACAGCCGGAAGTGCTTCCCAGTTATCGACTCGGCGATTTGACGTTACATTTTCCGGTGACGGGGTTTGTGCAGGTTAATGCCGAGATTAATCAGCAGATGGTGAATCAGGCATTAACCTGGTTAGCATTGTCGCCCAGTCACCAGGTTTTAGATGCCTTTTGCGGTGTGGGCAATTTTTCATTGGCAATTGCACAGCAGCTCGATCAAAAGCAAGGTAAAGTCGTGGGTATTGAAGGGGATGCGGAATTGGTTGATATGGCACAGCAGAACGCCACATCCAATGCGTTGAACAATGCCCATTTTTATAAGGCGGATTTATTTCAATCCGTGACGGATGTAGCGTGGTTTCGCAAGCAAAAATATGACCGGGTGTTATTGGATCCGGGTCGTCAAGGCGCGTTTGCACTGTGCAAAGTGTTAGGACAATTGAAACCGGAGCGCATTGTCTATGTCTCTTGTAATACCGCAACCCTCATTCGCGATTTAAAAGAATTAACACAACAGGGTTATCGATTGAAAAAAGCCATGTTACTGGATATGTTTCCCAATACCGCTCATACGGAAGCCATGGTATTGTTGGTCAAGTCAGCCAAACCCGCTAGCAAGCGTAAAATCGGTGTCTTTAAGCTATAAGAGGCGAATTGTGTCAGCAACTCCAAAAATTCCACTCGAACAAAAAATTGCCACCGAAAAGCAGGCCATCAAGCTGGTCATGCTCGGGGATTTTATTATGGCGGTGTTTGGGTTGGTATTCTTCTATTTAACCCATTCGCAAGCCATCTTAATGGATGCGGTTTATCCGTTTGTGGATATGGTCGCAGGGTTATTGACCTTACGCGTCGTGAGTTTAATGGCACAACAAGCCCACCAAAGCCAACCGTTTGGCTATGCCATTTTTGAACCCGTCATGAATTTTATTAAAGGCATTTTAATTTTATTGGTCATTTTGGTGGGATTGTATGCGTCAATCAAGGCCATTATTCTCGGTGGACATCATATTGAAGCCGACATTGCCGTTTTCTATTCGGTATTGGCAACGGTTATTAATTTTGCCTTGGCGTATATTTTATATCGTATGAACCAAACCGCGCAGTCATCGATGATAGAAGTCGATTTGCAAGGCTGGATTGTCGGCGGTATTTTAAGTGTGGCGGTCGGTTTGTCTTTCTTGGCGGTGATTTGGATGGAATCGGCTGGCTATCATCAATGGGTACCCTATATGGACCCATTGGTCCTGTTGGTGCTGATTGTGATGATGTTGCCCATGCCGTTAAAAATTCTTAAAGAAAATGGTTTGCAGATTATTGGTCGTAGCGATAATGCCGAACATCTTGCCGAGCTTCAGCAAATGACTTCAGCCGTGTTTGCGGAGGTGCCGGTCGTCGATATCAAATTGCGCGCCCTACAAGAAGGGAGAATGATTTATGTGCAGGCTTATATACAGCTTCAATCTGACACGCCATTTGACCTTAATCAACAAGACTGCTACCGAAAACGGCTTTATCAGCAATTGAAACAAACCAATGACTATTTATCGCTGGATGTGATCTATACCGCGCAACCGATTTGGGTTTCCCGTAGTGTTGGTGATGAAGTTGAATAAGGTATGGCAATCCCCCGTTTTTACTTAGAGGGTTGTATTTGTCGTGATTAAAATGCCTATTTATTTGAAAACGTGGAGTCTATGGCCTTTTTAGAACCCATCAATACTGTTGTTGAAGAAACTGACATTAAGAAAAGTCGCTTTATCGCTTATGCAAAAAAAGTGGTTTCCCGTGAGCAAGCCATGGAATATGTCTCTGAATTAAAAGTCGCCTACCCCGATGCTCGACATGTCTGCTGGGGGTATGTTATTGGCGACCCAAATAATTCGACCAACTCGGGCTGTAATGATGATGGTGAACCCAGTGGCACAGCGGGAAAACCGATTCTGAGTCAAATTAACTACAGCAATATTGGTAATGTGGTTGTGGTGGTGGTTAGATACTTTGGCGGCATACGTTTAGGCGCGGGTGGGTTGGTTCGAGCCTATCGGGAGGCAGCACAAAAGGCTCTAAAAGCATTAACAACAGAAGAATACACGCCCAGAATTATCCTATCGCTTGATTGTCCTTTTGAAGAGGAAGCTCTCATCAGAAGAATGATTATCCCTTTACAGGGAGAAATAACTGATGCAATATATCGTACTCATGTTGAATTATTGGTGAGTCTTCCAATGCACTCACTGAAGTCGTTACAAGATCAACTGGCAGGTTTATCCACAACCCTTATCGACAGCGAATGATTTTTACTCAGGGTTATTTATGCTCGAATAGTAACGTCTGATAAATGCGTGTTGAAAAACGGAGGGGCTGTTAGCCCAAAAGCGTCAATGAATATTCAGCAGAAATTAGTCAGTTTTCCCTTTTTAATTGGCGCCTCAAGTCTTATCGTCTTTATCCTCTCAATGATGTTTGTTATTTCAAGTATTTCAAACCTACTTGAAAATGAACACCCCCGCTTAGCGGCCATTTATGAGTTAGAAATTAATATTAATGAAGCGGCGACAGAGGTGTTTATTGTCAGTCGAACGCACATTAACCAAAATCAGAATCAACATCTATTTGAAGATGCCGTTTTAGATTTTAAAACCAATTTTGATATTTATGATGCTTCTCAAACTGAGGCAGACCGACTCAATGAAATGACCCAGTCTTTTGAGACAAAGGCAAGTAGCTTTATTGCTTTAGGAAGAGAAATTTTTGAATTAAACCGAGCATTGGTCACGGATTTAAATAAGCTACAAGCACTGCTTTCGAATCACATTGATTACCTCGTTGATAAAGAGTTTCAACAAAACTTAGAAAATAGCTCTGTTGTCCAACAGGATGCTGATCAGGAAATTGATATCAACCTATATGAAATTATCTCAGCTGTCAGGGGGTATGTTTTGCAGCCTGATACGATGTTCTCAGAGCGTATCATGGATTCAACGGATGATATCGCTCATTGGATTTCAGTTTATCAGTCTCAACCCATGACTCAGCAACAGCAGAGATATATCCACCAATTAATGGTTGATATGCAGCGTATCGAAAAACTCAGTCATCAGGTTATATCATTAAAGGACAATATCGTTAAAGATTTGGTTCAATTTC
>CBFHUY010000101.1:0-6739 GCA_965658885.1 Hydrogenovibrio sp. | reverse complement strand
AACCTCAGTCATTTAGCTTAAGGGGTTGCAAAAAGTTTTCAAGTAATCAATAACCTTTTCTGCTTGCTGCTCTATCGACAATTGAAAAGGATCCAGTGTCAGTAAATCGCTTTCTTTACGAAGCCAAGTTATTTGGCGTTTTGCCAATTGACGAGTTGCCACAACACTCTTTTCAACAAAGGTGTCATAATCATAAACCTGTTCGAAAAACAACCAGGCCTGGCGATAACCAACACTGCGAACAGCGGGTAAATCCGCATGCATCCCCGGATTAGAAAACACCCGTTCGGCCTCTTTTAAAAAACCATCTGCAAGAATTTGTTGAAATCGTTGCTCGATTTTTGCATGCAATTGCTTTCGGTCTTCAGGAAGTAGCGCCACCTTCGCTAACTGAAAAGCTTCGAGCATGGTTTGTTGTCCCGATTTTTGTGCTTCAGTTAACGATTGACCCGTTAGCTCATACACTTCTAACGCCCGAACCAATCTTTGAGAATCATTGGCATGAATTCGGTTCGCTGCGATTGGATCTATTGCTTGCAATTTTTCATGAATCGCTTGTGGATTTTGCTGCCAGGCCTGGTAGATTCTTTGCCGAATCTCAGGGTTGGCGGATGGCAATTGCGCAATACCTTGTTGCAAGGCGTTAAAGTACATCATGGTGCCGCCGACCAAGACTGGCAAGCGACCTCGTTGAAAGATATCGGCCACTAATCGAGTCACATCCTCAATAAAATCTGCCGCTGAATACTGTTCTGTCGGTTCTAAAATATCAATCAAATGATGGGGAACCGCCTTTAACTCATCTGCCGTTGGTTTCGCGGTGCCAATATCCATACCGCGATAAATCAATGCGGAGTCAACACTAATCACCTCAATCGGCAACTGCTGCGCGAGTGCCATGGATAAGCCACTCTTGCCTGACGCTGTTGGCCCCATAATCGCCAAACAGTTTTTTTCTCAATGAGTTTCTCTAATGCTAGCGCGCTTAACACCTACTGCCCCCTCATAAATAAGCTATCCAGTTGCCCCATAGATAACTGGATCCAAGTCGGGCGCCCATGATTACACTGTGCAGAACTGTCGGTGGCTTCCATATCGCGCAACAACGCATTCATTTCCGCTAAGGTGAGTTGACGATTCGCTCTAACCGAACCATGACAAGCCATGGTACTCAAAATGGCATTTAAATGTTCTTCAACTCTCTGTGACCGCCCCATAACGGCAAAGTCTGCCAACATATCATGGAATAGCTGAACCACATTAGACTTAACCAATAAACTGGGAACGGTCGTTAATTTTAGCTGCTCTGGCCCAAACGACTCCGCTTCAAATCCCAGTTTTTCAAACTCAGATTGATGCAACTGCCAGACGGATATTTCAGAAGCGGTTAACGGCACCACCATCGGCACCAATAACGGCTGACAAATCAGACGATCTTGATGCCATTGTTGTTTTAAGCGCTCGTAAACAATGCGCTCATGCGCAGCATGCATATCGACGAGCACCAACCCAGCATCATTTTCGGCCAAAATAAAGACCCCTTTTATTTGTGCCTTAGCATAACCCAGTGGCGGAGCAACACTGTCATCAGACTTTCGTTCCCCTCCCATCAGGTAGGTTTGAGTGGGTTCTGCCAGGCGCTGCGCTTCTGACATTTCAGGATCAAACACCGATTCAATACTGGGAACTGTCTCAACCGTTTTTGGTGACTGCTGTTGGAATTGCATAGCCGCTTGGAAATGATCCGGCTGATTTTTGGAGGCTTCATAGGAACTTTGATTATGGGTCGCTGAAGGCATAGGCCCCAAAGGCTGCGTCACCGCTTCTCGTACTGAGCGCCTTAGAAAATCATACACCCAACGGCCATTGGCAAAGCGTACTTCATATTTTGCGGGATGGACATTCACATCCACCAAAGCGGGAGGAATCTCTAAGAATAAACAATAAGCTGGGTGTCGACCATGATATAACACATCGGCATAGGCTTGTTTCACCGCATAGGATAGCTGCCGATCCCGAACAATTCGACCATTGACAAATAAATACTGCATATCCGTTTGGCTGCGGTTAAACGTTGCCTGAGCCGCCCAACCGGTTAAACGGATATCCTGTGCGTCAAACGTTAATGCCAAACTTTGGTCGACAAATGACTCCCCCAACAATTGCTGTAACCGCAATCGAGTTGCCGTTTCTGTATCCGCAATCTGAACTTGACGAACCACTTTTTGGTTATGAACCAATTTAAAGCCAACATCAAAACGACTAAGCATCGCACGCTTGACCAACTGATCAATCTGCATAAACTCTGCACGCGCGCTTTTTAAAAATTTCTTACGTGCAGGGGTATTAAAAAAGAGATCCTTAACTTCGACCAGTGTTCCTTTAGGGTGCGCTACTGGCTTCGGCTCCTGCCAAGCACCTTCGCCTTCTCCGCGAATTTGCCATGCATGCGCCTCATCATAATACTGACTGGTCAAGGTAAATCGGGATACCGACGCGATACTGGCCAAAGCTTCCCCACGGAACCCTAATGAAGTGACGGCAGCCAAATCTTCAACTGTTTGAATTTTACTGGTCGCATGTCGACTGACGGCTAATAACAGCTGCTCTGAACGAATGCCCCGCCCATTATCAACCACGCGAATTAACTTTTCGCCCCCTTCTTCAATCATGATTTCTATCTGGGTTGCGCCAGAATCTAACGCGTTTTCTAATAGTTCTTTTACAACGGAAGCGGGCCTCTCCACCACTTCTCCCGCAGCAATTTGGTCGGCCAAATGCGATGGCAACAAGGCAATATCAGTTGCCATATTAGAAGATTTTGAGAAAGCGTCTATTTGAGAAGAAGATTCGGAAGTCGGCACAGCATTTTCTTTAGATAATTAAGATGACGTCATTATAACGTTTTGTGCCACGAGTTTTTTAAGATGATGGGCACCTCAACTCATCCATATCAGTCCAGATGAATGACGTACCCATTTAAAACTTACAAGCTGGCAACGATATCTTCCGATAACGGAATGCGTAATTTTTGACCAACTTTCAAATTATTGGCCTCACGAAGGCGGTTAATCTTCTTTAACTGATAGGTTGAAAGATTATAGTTAGCTGCAATTTCTGACAAGGTATCGCCGCTTTGTACGCGATAATGAACATAAAGTTGCTCACCCCAACGCGGTTGGTTGCCATTTTGTTTTACAAACTGACCTAACCCTCGAACAATTGACTTGGCCATTTGCGTTTGAAAGGATGCCGATTTTAGTTTTTTCGCTTCACTCGGATTTGAAATAAAAGCCGTTTCAATTAATAAAGATGGCATGTCAATGGATTTAAGTACCGCAAAGTCAGCAGATTGCACGGACTTTTTATGCAAATAGACAGCCTGCCCCATTTCACCCAATACAGACTTAGCCAACTTTTTGCTGGCACGAATATTGGCAGAACGCGTTAAATCTGACAACACAAAAGCCACATCCGCATCACGCCCTTTCAATTTCACATCCTGCAAAGAGGCATTTTCGGATTTTGCTAGAATGCGAGCCATCACACTACTGGCTCCCGTGGTTGATAAAATATAAACAGAACCACCGCGTGCACGCTTATCATGGAACGCATCGGCATGTAATGACAAGAAAATATCGGCATCTTGCTCACGCGCTTTTCTAACACGCTTATGCAATGGAATAAACACATCTTTATCGCGTGTTAACACCGCACGCATCCCAGGCTGTGCATCAATCTGTTTTTTAAGCTTAAATGCCAAATCTAAAATAACATCTTTTTCATAAAGGCCGCCATAACCAATGGCGCCGGTATCTTTCCCGCCATGACCGGCATCAATCGCCACGATTAAATCATGATTCTTGTAATCGAAAACCGCACTGCTTTTATCCATCATCGCCTGAGTGCTTGAATGCTTTGAAATATCTTTTGATGTTGATTTAGCTTGTGCTTTCAGTGCAACTTTGCCTTTGGCACTTGGGTTCTGAGAAGCAACCGTAATGGTTTTAGTCGCATTTTTAGCCTGAACAACGGCTTTCGGTTTTGATGGAACATTTTTGATATCCACCACAACACGTTCATTCCCTGATTTATTTTTGGCAAGCGTAAAATACCCCCACTCAAAATCTTTGCGCAAATCCAACACCACACGCACTCGATTGGATTGGTTTTTGACTCTGGCTTGTTTCAAACGCGCATCTAAAAACTTCATTTTTGAAAAAGTAAGTTTATTGTCTGCTTGATAAAAATCCACCACAATTCTAGCGGGATTTTTAAGTGTTGAAATTTCAAATCGGTGATTATCTTTGATTTCAAATACGACTCGGGTATTTTCTTTACCTTGACCCAAACGCATCTTTTCTAACGACATTTTAGACCAGGCACTGGTCGCTAACAGGCTCAATAGCATGCCGAATAAAATCATTGATGCTGGCTGAAATAATGAGATATTTTGTTTTCTAGTCATAGCACACCTCTAAGGGTTTTATTGTTTGCTAGCTTCATTATCAAGTTCCATGCCAATTTTCTTCGTCAATTTATTGACAAAGTCCTGAGCACGCATATTTTGCGCACTGATCGACAGTTTTCGGCCTTGCGCATCAACTTTAAACTGCAATAAAACATCTGCCTTTTCCAAATAGCCTTCACCCTTTGAAGGCCACTCCACTAACGCTAAATAAGGCGGTGTTAACAATTCCCGAACCCCCAAAAACTCAAGTTCTTCTGCATCACATAAACGGTACAAGTCAAAGTGCAACAACGTCGCAAACGAGGTTTCGTAACTTTCTAATAAGGTATAGGTCGGACTTTTGACCCGTTGCCCTGGTAGAAAGGTTTGAATCAATGCTCGGCAAAAAAAGGATTTGCCCGCGCCCAGATCCCCTTCCAAATAAACCATCACCCCCTGTTCCATCATCGGCTCTTGCGCTAATTGTAGCGCAAACTGCTGAGCCACCGCCGTTGTATCGGCTTCTTCAAGCAGGTCTATTTGTATGGAGGCATTTGAGGTCATAACCGTTTTTTGAATCCTTTAGCGACAATTCGGCGGATTTGGTATGATGGCCAGCAATTTAAACTGAACAACATTCGCGTTTCACAGCCATTTTCAGCACAATTAGGAGCTATTTTAGTGGATGATGCGGCTATATACCAGCTGACACAACAAATCAAACAGTGGGGGCACGAACTCGGGTTTGCAGATATTGGCATTTCTGACATCGACTTATCACATTACGAGCCATTGTTTGAAGACTGGTTATCTCATCAATACCACGGTGAAATGGATTATATGGCGAAACATGGGCGTAAACGAAGTCGCCCAGACCAGCTAGAACCTGGTACAAAAAGCTTAATTTCAGTGCGCTTGAATTATTTTGATGGTGACGCACATTCTGCTATCTCACAATTACAATCGCCTGACAAAGCTTATATTTCACGTTATGCATTACACAAAGACTATCATAAGCTGATGCGCAAACGGCTGGCACAACTGGCGCAAAAAATTGAAACCGCTGTTGAACAAATCTCAGCGCTAAGTGCGTCACCTTTTCATTATCGTGCCTTTAGCGACTCGGCTCCCGTGCTTGAAAGACCCATCGCTGAAAAGGCCGGGTTGGGATTTATTGGCAAAAACAGTCTATTAATCCACCCACGAGCTGGGTCTTGGTTTTTTTTAGGGGAGCTTTACACCAATTTACCCCTGCCAGCCGATCCGCCTTTTACGCGTCAAGGCTGTGGCCCCTGTACCGCTTGCATTGATGAATGTCCAACCCAAGCCATTGTCGATAATGCGGTGGTGGATGCGCGTCGTTGTATTTCTTATTTAACCATTGAATATGATGGGGTGATTGAAGAATCTTTACGCCCACTGATCGGCAACCGAATTTATGGCTGTGATGATTGCCAATTAGTCTGCCCTTGGAACCGTTTTACCGAATCCACTGAGGAATCAGCCTTTAAAGCCAAAGCCCCCCTCGACCAAATCGATTTACTGACATTACTCCAATGGGATGAAACGCAATTCTTAACCGAAATGGCAGGTTCCCCTATCCGTCGCATCGGCTATTTAAAATGGCTTAGAAATCTATGCATTGCCATTGGCAATGATGTGTATCGTGCTGAAAACATCTCGGCACTTTCCGCATTACAAACCGATAGCGAGCTGGTCAACATTCATCGACTGTGGGCGCTAAACATTCAAAAACAGAAGCAAAAAACAACACCTAAAACAACCAGGCCTGGTCGTTTTAGCACGCCTAATCGGCCTGCCGTAGCGGCTAAATACTATTTACCCAAACCCCTTAAAGCCATTCCAATTCATCAAATACGATCAAAAATTGAACCTTGAGATGCCGTAAAAAACTTTTCATACAACCGCGAAGCATAGGTATTGGTCATACCGGCAATATAGTCGGATAAAATACGATGCTGCGCCCTTTCTGATTCTGCTTGGTTAAACCGATCAAAGGTGTTTCTCGGCAATAAGGCTTGGGGATTGGCTCTTAAGGATTTAAATAAATCCAATACAATCAACTGTCCTTTATATTCCATGCCTTTCACTTCGGGCAGGGTAATCACATGTTGATAAACAAAACGTTTTAGCAATTCCAACACGGCCATTTCTGCCTCACCCAATCGAGCCTGATAGCGCAACAAAGGATGTTCAAACACGCTATTTTCATCCATATAAATGCTTTCCACCATAATACCGACCATTTTGCTAATGGCGTGTTTACGG
>CBFHUY010000100.1:492-6756 GCA_965658885.1 Hydrogenovibrio sp. | reverse complement strand
AATTGGTGTCAGTGGTGCGCCAGATGGGATGGATGACGAAAAGTGTGCCGCGGCAGGACTGGATGCGGTGTTAATGGACTTGGAGATGATGTAGGTCTTAACACAGGAACTGTCTAGGAAAAAACTGGTAATTTACGACTGTTTGGGTATAATTCTCTCTCTTATTTAGAGAGGTGTCTGAGCGGTTTAAGGAGCACGCCTGGAAAGCGTGTATAGGTTAATAGCCTATCGAGGGTTCGAATCCCTTCCTCTCTGCCAGTTTTGTAAATCAAGCCCGCCAATGCGGGCTTTTTTTATGTCTAAACAAACGTAAAGTGAAATTTAGTTTACAATCATAACGATCAAACGTATTTTGCTAGATACTTTATGAGGGCATTAGTTTGGCCCTAAGGATATTTTTGAGATTGATATGTTAAATCAAGTTGCACAGTTAGGCGACCTAACATTAAAGCGCTTTTACAAAACGGTCAGTGTTGCTGGGTTTGCACTGTCTGTTTTCTGGCATGCGTTTTTACCTCAAAGCTATCATCCAGCGATGCGAATGGTATTGGTTAAACAGATTTATTTTACGGCGGTTCAAGTTTTGCCCGTGTTTATTCTGATTGCCTTTATTTTTGGCAGTATTATTATTGGTTCGGTAATTATTTTGGCTTCGGAGCTGGGGCTGTTAAATGAAATCGGCAGTATTTTGGTTTATTTCATTTTTAATGAGTTTTCGCCGTTTTTTACAGCATTACTGGTTGCACTAAGATCGGGTGCTGCCGTCAATACGGAAATATCGTTGATGCATGTGAATCATGAATTGGATGCCCTAACTTCCTATCAAATCAATCTAATTGACTATTTGTTTTTGCCCAGAATTTTAAGTGGCGTGGTCAGTGTGACCGGATTGGCGATTGTTTTCTCCTTCATTATGCTGGTGAGCGGCTATTTATTTTCATTGTTTTTCTTGCAGATGGAATTAATGAGTTATTTGCGTATTTTGTTAAACGCAGTGTCATTTGATAATATTTTGATGTTGTTGTTAAAAAGCATGACTTTTGGATTTTTTATTATGTTGCTACCCATACACAGTGGGTTGAAAACCGGTAGCTGCTATAGTGATATTCCTATTGCCGTTTTAAAAGGGATGGTGAGCTTATTTGTGGCACTTTTTGTGATTGAGGCGGTGTCATTACTGATATGGTTGATGTAAGGTTTTTTGACAGCTATGACGCAATAGAAGCGTGGATTCGAATTCACCCTGAAGGGGTGGTTGTCTCTGATAGAACGCCTTTGCTTGCTAACTTAAGTATGCGAGAGAATATTGCTTTAATGGATGAGGTGCACCGGTTAATGCCCATTAAAGCATCACAGAGATTAGCCAGTCGTTTGTTGGCGAAATTAAATTTATCCCGTATCGAAAACAAGCGGGTTGGTGGTTGTTCCGATTTTGAGTTGTTTGCGACGATGTTATTACGTGCGGAGAGGATGCCCAAAGATGCCATATTTATTGTGTTGCCTTTGTCATTGCTTGGGCACGCGGATGCAGTTGAACAAGTCTTAACATTGGTCACTTTATTGGATAGCCAGAAGGCGATTTCAATATTAGAATTAAATAGTAATCGAATGCATTATCAAGGACAGGCATGTCATATTTTAGACTGAAATTAGCCGTGGGTTTTTTTATGTTGACCTTGGGCTTGGTGACTTTAGGGTTAACGGGGTATTTGCTCTACCAGAAGGGTGTGTTTGATCAAAAATATCATTACCATTTTACCACCCCAAGTGCGCAATCTTTTAAAGTGGGTATGCCTCTGTTATTGTCGGGGTTTGAGGTGGGGTATATTGACGATATCCATTTAACAGAAACGGGACAGGTCAATTTGCGGTTTTATGTGAATGAGACGAATCGAAAATGGATTACCGAAAACAGTCGATTGATTTTAAAAAAACCTCTGATTGGCTCTCCTTATATTGAAATTCTTTCGGATCGAAGTGCACCGTTGTTAGCCGATGGTAGTGATGTTGAGATGACGGTCAGTGATGATATTAACGACATTATTATCAAACTAGAGCCGACCGTGAATCAATTGATCGCAATCGTCGAGGATTTCTCATTAATTACCGAACAGGTTTCAAATCCAGAGGGGGCTTTGTTTCAAACGCTGGGTCATTTAGAAGTGATTATTCGAGATTTAAAGGAAAGCCCCTCATTTGTTTCTAGCTTAACAGGGAATCCTGAAGATGGTCAAACTCTGTCGGATACCTTGAATACAACCCAGGCTTCAATTCAAGAACTGCAGAAAACCATTTTAGGGGTGTCAGGCCTGGTTGAAAATTTAAATGCAGCTATAGTGGTGCCGTCAAAAGATATTATGGCTCAAGTATCGACCATTCTGACGGATGTCACTCTAAAATTGAATACGTTGGAAAGCACCGTTCAAGCGCTCGGCGGAACCGATCAAGATATTTTGATTTTAAAGCAGCAGTTGTTGAAGAGTGTTGAAAAAACGAATCAGCTGATTGATAAGATTGATTATATGATGCAAGATGAAAACTCGAATCGCTTGGAGTTACCGTAAATGAAAAAGAGAATGTCAATCGTTCTTGGTGGGATGCTTTTGCTCTTATCTGGATGCTCTATTCAATTTACACAGCCTCAGAATGCATGGCAAGTCAAGGCGGTTTCTGCTTTCCAAAATTATCAAAAATATTACTTGGAAGGCCGTATTATCTTAGCGGAAAGCGAGCGTAGAAAAGCCATTAGCCAAGCGAAACAAAGTGCGAATCTTGAAACTTTGGCACGCGTTTATATTGCTGATTGTGCTATTCAGGCTGCGGTGTTAAATGCGTCAGATTGCGCTTTATATTTGCAGGTAAAGCCCTTGGTTAAAGCAGCGGATTTGGCCGCTTATTATCATATGTTATCAGGAGAACTCACCCTCTCTGAGGTCGAAAAATTGCCCCCGCAATACCAAAGTTTTGCAAAAATATGGCTGTCAGGTACAACTTCAAAATTGAACGAATCGGTTTTGGCAATATCGTCATTAGAGTCACAATTAGTTGCTGCTTCTATTGCCAAAGAGCGGCTGACACTCAAGACGTTGAGGGCAATCATTCAAAAAACAGCTGATTACGGTTACAAATTAGCGAGTATTCGATGGATGACGTATTTAGCAGACAGAACACCCGATAGGGCTGAGTCAGCACAGCTTTTGAAGAAAATTGAAATACTGACAAAAGAACCTAGCTAAGCATTGATTTAGGCTGTATTGCAAGCGATAGTCACTTGCATACAGCCAAAGTGATTTGAGCTGTCGCTCAATTATTTTTGGGTGACCGCTGGCATATCAAAAACGGGTGTCCATTCGGCACCATTTTTAGCCGTAGTATTGTACCAAGCTGCATCTTGTAACTTGGTGCCATCGGGGTTAAGGTTGTTGGTGTCGTTGATCCCCCCTGTGCCGGGGTTGAATACTTCATAACCCGCCGTATCCACTGAATCAAAGTCTTCAAATTGCCAGGCGTCGGTTAGGTCAAAGGCAATATTGATTTCGAATTGACTTTCATCGGAAACGGTCAGGTTCAAAGGCGAGGCAATTTGAAAGATGTCTTGCTCACTGCCTTGGTTGGGGTCAAAGTAAGTAAATCCATTTTGGGTTAAGGCCGTATCCCAAAGATCGCTATCACCATAGAAGCCTCTCGCGTGCCCCGTTTCGCTGTCTACGCCTGCGGCACCATTATGGTCGGCAGAACGGCTCGTGCTGGCGGTTGAGGGTAACCAGGCTTCTCCGCCTTTTGCCCAGCCTTTTTCAATGCCGTCAGCGCCAATTAATGTAATGTCGCCTTGATGATGGCCTAAGTTTCCTTCTTGGCTGAAGTCGTCATCACTTAAATAGACTCGGATAATTTGTGATTGCACCGGGATGTTTAGGGGCATGGTGATTTCATAATAGTAAATTTCAGCAGAAATACTGTCATAATCGCCGTTGGGGATGTCATCGCTATTAATGACGTAACTATCGGTGCTTAAATCAACAACTTGGCTGTTTGCAAGCGTTCCCGCATCGGGTATTAGCGAATAGGTGGCTCCATTTTTATTATAATGCTTTTAAATGCCACTTTGAAGTTAGAAGGGGTAATCGCTCTCCAAACCCCTCCATCGCCATCCGCATCTTGTCCAAGGGTGGTTTCGGCACGTGTTGATTTGGTGGTGGTTGTATCATATTTTGCGCTTAGGGTAATTTGAGCCGATTTTTGAATTGGCGTGCTTGTGTTCTCTGTGGAGTTGCTATCGCCACCACAGGCAGAAAGAAGACTGATAAAAACGGTGATGATCATAATGGTGGAAAATGAGCTTTGCATGATACTTCTCCTAACAGAACTAAATAATGAATTTAAATTTATTATTTTATTTAAGGTTTGGTTAAGCTGAACAGGATTATGATTAACCCTAAGTAAGAATATAGCAGATAGTTCAAGAACATGCTATTTCAGCTTGTAAACAGACTCGGTGCTTTAATAAACGTAATTGAATAAGCAGCCCTTTGGGGGTAATATTAAGCCTAAGTTGTTTCTTAATAATAAGGATGTAGTTATGAAAAACCGTCCAGTGATGTATTTTCTTTCTTTATTGCTCAGTATGATGTTGGTGCCTTTTGCGGTCCAAGCTGAGCCGCAGTATATTTCCAGTAACAAAGCTAAGATTCTGAAGGAGCCAGATTTTCAGGCCGAGTTGGTGGCCGAGTTGGTAAAAGGTGACCAGGTCAAAGTGCTTAACCAAAAAGGCGTTTGGTTGAATGTGTCTTTTGCTCAAAAGAAAGGTTGGGTTTCAAAGTTTTTGGTGAAAGAGACACCACCGAATGATCGCATAACCGTTTTGCCGGGCGATAATGAAACAGAGCTAAAAGATGTCAGGCGTCGAGCCTCTGCTATTACCACGGCGGCGGCGGCAAGAGGCTTAGCCGCAACTGCTCGGGCAGAAGCGGGAGATGTTGTCGTTAATATGGAAGGGGTGCGCTACATGGAATCATTTAGTGTAACCAGTCAGGAGCTAGAGCAATTTAGTCAACCCCTTGAAGGAGGTTTGCGATGAAATCAACATGGCGAGTGAGCGATTCAAGGCTGCTAAAGGCAGGCCTGGTTGTTTTAGGCATGACCGTGATGTCAAATGGTATGTCACAACCAGAAGATAACTTTCATAAGCGATTGTTTGCAACGATTCCTGATGCGCCTTATACCGAAGATGATATTGCGACGGAAATATTGTTTGGACGTGAATTGGCGAGTAAGGTTTTGGGGAAATACCCTCCCGTCAAAAATGATCAGTTAAATGCGTACGTGAATAAGGTTGGGCAAGTTGTTGCACAAATGAGTGAACGTTCAGAACTGAAATATCGGTTTATTGTTTTGGATACCGATATTATTAATGCCTTTGCTGCCCCTGGAGGGTATATTTTTATCACAAAAGGCGCGTTAAATAATATTGAAGATGAGTCCGAGTTAGCCGCGATTTTAGCACATGAGATTGGTCACGTTGAGCTGCGTCATTACGTTAAGAAAGTTAAGTTGAGGAGCGCTAAAGGAAGTGCTGAAGATGGCTTAGGTGCAATTCTATCTGGTGGTGGGCGCGCTGCGACTCAAGCTTTTAATGAAGCTTTGGATGAGACCATGGAAATCCTCTTTAATAAAGGATTGCAGTCTAAAAAGGACGAGTTTGAAGCAGATCGAACAAGTGTGTTTCTTCTCGCAAATGCTGGCTATGACCCAACTGCGTTGATGCGTTACTTTAATCGGATTGAAAAAAATCAGTCGGAACAGGTGCAGATTTTATCAGAGACGCACCCGCCTTTGACTGAGCGCATTAATGAAATGGACACTTTAATTGAACAAAATGGCTTATCAAATATCAACCTGGCCAAGTTACAGGAGCGTTTCAATGAATATCACTAATTCAAAATTAAAAAAATCAATTTTTATTGCCATTTCTGGCGCGGTGATCTCGACTGCTTCATTTGCCGATGAGTATCATTATAAAGATATCCTCGTGGGTGACCGTTCTGCAGGGATGGGTGGGGCCTATACAGCGATCGCGGATGATGCATCCGGTTTATATTACAATCCAGCTGGGGTGATTTATGCGACCAGTCCGAAAATTTCTGGCTCTGTGAATGCTTATAATTATAAGACCACTGAGTACAGTAATATCAATAGCAGTAATCATAAATGGAAGCGTAGTTCGTCAGGGATGGTCGCCAATTATTTTGGCGCCACTCAGCCTTT
>CBFHUY010000100.1:0-482 GCA_965658885.1 Hydrogenovibrio sp. | reverse complement strand
ATGACTTGGAAGATCAGAGTGATCAATTTACCAACTTTACCCCCAGTACCAAAGCACAAAGCTTGGGAATGACCACGATTGATAATCAACAAATTGATTTTAATAACCAGGATACAACGACCTTAGCGGGGGTTTCTTATGCAACCTCTATCAATAAGGATATGTCAGTGGGGGTGACGCTTTATGGCTATATGCGTAAAAAAGAACTGACCAACTGGCAGTATGTTAAGGCGACCGGTGTCATTCCTGCGGGTCAGGCCAATGCGGGTCAGAATGCGTTATTGGATGGAACCTATTACCAAAAAATTCAGACCGAAGAATTTGGTTTTCAACCTCGTTTAGGGGTGATGTGGGCACCTGCTCCAAAGGTTTCTGTTGGTTTAATGGCTCAAACCACCTTTTTAGTTAGTCAAAACCCAGAAAGTCGTCAAAATTCGACCTATAACCTGTGTACTGAGAGTGCAACGGTTGCTGGAGATTAT
>CBFHUY010000099.1:0-6790 GCA_965658885.1 Hydrogenovibrio sp. | reverse complement strand
GGTAATATTCACGATTTCACCACTATAGTTAAGGCCTTGGGGCGCAAGAGTATCGGCCGTGATTTCAAAACTATTCTGGTCAGGCAGCCCTGTGCCAATGGTTAATTGATCAGAGGGCGCAGAAATCTCAACATCTCCTGATGTGAAATAAGCAATCACTCGAACCGCTGTCGGAACCGTTCCAGATAAAACGCGAGTGGAAACCTCTCCATTTTGATTGGTATAGGCCTCAGTCGCGGAAAGACTTAAGCCTCCAATTTCGGTGGCTAATTTAAAATTAACCAAATGATTATTCACCGGATTACCATCAATATCTTTAACCGCAAAGGTCACATTCGACTGTTGAGATAAATCCAGCCCGCCAATATCTTTTAAACCGATATAGGTAGGATCCGCGGAAATAAATGAAATGGAAACCCCTGTGGGTTCTCCCGTGGTGGTACCCGTGGTCGCCGTTGCCGTCTGTTTAAATTCATAGCTAAAGGTCCGATCCGGATAGCCCGTTGCGCCAACCGTCAAAGTCCCGACAACGGTTTCTGTCGTTAGAGGTGTTGGTGCTTCAAGATAGAAGGTGGTTAGACCATTTTGATCCGTTAAACTGGGCGGACTTGATATCGCTCCCACATCCACAGCAGCCGTTACAACTTCTCGAGTCAAGGGCAGTTTGCGATCATCCAACAGCTTAATCGTTACTTTTATGCGTTCGCCTTCATCAATGGCTGCCGCTAAAGCAGAAGCACCATTTCGCTCCGATTCAAAAATGACCAGATTGATGCCTGCAGCCAAAGCTTGACTGTCAGCCGTACCGGTTGAACTGCCCCCTCCACCGCAAGCAGACAGAGTCGCCAATAGGACGACCAGCCAACTCCAATGACAAAGCTTCGAGCATAAATTCATCATTCACCCTCTATCTTTTTGCGTCCGACAAAAGCCTGACCAAGAGTGCCGGCATCAATATATTCCAGCTCTCCTCCTAATGGAATGCCTTGTGCCAAACGCGTCACCTGGATATTTTGTTGAGATGCCATTTGCTGAATATAATGCGCAGTTGCCTCTCCTTCAACGGTCGAATTGGTGGCAATAATCACTTCTTCGACCACGCCTGTTTGCAAACGGTTTTTAAGCATTGGCAATCCCAGTTGCTCCGGACCAACTCCATCAATCGGTGATAAATGACCCATTAAGACAAAATACAAGCCCTGGTAAACCCCAGATTGTTCAATCACCATAATATCAGTTGGAGATTCGACAATACAGACTTGCTGCTGAGAGCGCGTTGGTGAGGCACAAATGCTGCAAATATCGGCTTCCGAAAGATTTCGGCACTGTTGACAGTGACCCACTTTTTCAATTGCCGTTTCTATCGCATTTGCCAACCGATGCCCAGTTACTTGATGGTCTTGCAACAGATAATAAGCCAACCTCTGTGCCGATTTTTGGCCGATGGTTGGCAATTGCTTAAAGGCATCGATCAGTTCATTAATTAAAGGACTTTGCATCGCGAGCTCATCTTTAAGATTCCCATCAAATAGCGTTAAAAGGGCATTTTCATCCCAGGCGGCAAGTCAATACCGGCGGTTAAACCGCCCATTTTTTCTTGAGACGACTCTTCCACTTTGCGGGCGGCACTATTAACCGCAGCAGCCACCAAGTCTTCAAGCATTTCTTTGTCATCCATTAAGCTGTCGTCTATTGAAACCTTGACTAACTCATGCTTTCCGGTCATCACCACCGAAACCAGTCCACCGCCTGCTTCACCTGAGATTTCCATTTTGGCTACTTCTTCTTGTGCGGCTTGCATTTTTTTCTGCATTTCTTGGGCTTGCTTCATTAAATTACCCAAACCACCTTTACCACCTAACATACCTGCTCCTTTTAAGAGTTATTTTGGTTGAATCGACGATTCAATTACATTTAAATTCAAAGTTTGTTTAAACGCTTGTACATTGACATCCTGTTCGATAGCAGTTCTTGCCTGTTGTTGACGCATTTCATTATTGGATGCTGCCTGTTTTGCTGGGGTCCAATGTGACCCTGGTGCCTGTTCAAATTCCAACCGACACCCCAGCTGAGCTTTTACTTGCTCCTCTAACCGCTGAAAAGCCAACTCGGTCAGAGCCACCTGAGCCTGAGCCGGATCAACACTCAAGGTCAGTATTTGAGGGGTTCGGCGAACTAAAATTGACTGTCGCGCTAACTCTGCGGCCATCCCTTCCAGCCCTAATTCTGCAATGAGCTGTAACCAATCGTCAATGGTTGGGGGCACTTGTCCAGCCTCTTGCAATCGCGATGCAGACTCGTCAGGTTTCGAGACGACATCCGAAGAAACGGTTTGCTCAACATGCGATCCGGCATCTAATGGCGGCGCAATAGCCTGCTCCATTATCGGCTGAGCGTCCATTGGACGAATAGGTTCTGGAGAAGCCGGTGCCGGTGCAACATTCACCTGGCTTTGTTGAATATCGGCGGTTTCTGGAGGCACTGTCGATGAATGAGAAGGCGGTCTTTCTGAATCCACGCCCCCTAAAGTGGCTGCCAATTTATTTTTTAACGCCTGAATAGGATCATCAGCCGTTACTGTTTGCGGCGATGCTTGCTGGGCACTAACCGCTGGTTGATTTGGCTGAGAACGTTCTGGCACAGGCGCTAAAGGGGCTGCATTCGCCAAGGATGGAGAAGGCGTTGATGCCTGAACGGTTGGATTGCTGACCTCATTCTCCTGACGAACGGAAAATGCACCAGAGGGTGAATGCCCACTTTGTTCAGCATTTTGAATGGAATTTTGCCCAGGCCTGTTATGCTCGTTGTGCCCTTGGGGCATGGTCATTTTTGACGGTTCTGAATCACCTTCCGCCAGTTGAAATGCCAACATTCTCAACAATGCCATTTCAAAGCCAATACGGATATCCGGTGCCAACGCCATATCTTGTTTCGCCAAGAGTGCAATTTGATAACACATCTGTACGCGCTCAGGCGGGAGTTGTTCGGCAAGCGCTTGAAGCGTGTCTGTCTCCAAAATTGCCGTTTCACCCGCCTCACCTAACACCTGCACCAGACTCAAGTAATGTAAACTTTCAATCAATTGTGCATTTAAAGCCACATAATCGACTCCAAGCGCAGCCAACTGCTTCACAACTTGCTTAATACCTGCCGCCGAATCTTGTGCCAAGGCTTGTAAAATGGCCAGCGTAAATTGCTGATCGACCAAGCCGAGCATCGCTTGCACGGCTGCATGCTGAACTTCACCTGCCCCATAAGCGATGGCTTGATCCAAAATACTCAGCGCATCCCGCGCGGAACCATCGGCACTCTTGGCAATCATAGCCAAGGCTGCATCGTCAAAAGCAATTGCTTCTTGCGTTAAAATAAAGGCTAAATGCTGTTGTAATTGTACTTGTGTCAACCGCATTAAATTAAATTGCAAACAGCGCGACAAGACCGTCATCGGTAATTTATGCGGATCGGTGGTTGCTAATAAAAATTTAACATGTTCAGGCGGTTCTTCTAGCGTTTTCAGCAGCGCATTAAAACTGCTCTTGGAGAGCATGTGCACTTCGTCAATCAAATAAACTTTATATCGACCTTGAACGGGCGCATATTGAACATTTTCCAGCAACTCCCGGGTATCTTCTACTTTGGTTTTGGAGGCGGCATCCACTTCAATCAAATCAACAAAGCGCCCTTCATCAATCGACTGACAGACAGAACAAACCCCACACGGCGTAGAACTCATCCCTTGCTCACAATTCAAAGCCTTGGAAAAAATCCGCGCGATGGTGGTTTTTCCAACGCCGCGAGTTCCGGTAAATAAATAAGCATGGTGTAAGCGTTGTTGATCCAATGCATTGGATAACGCCTGCATGACATGGGTTTGACCCACTAATTCGGAAAAGTTTTTGGGACGCCACTTTCGGGCCAGTACTGTATCGCTCACGAGAACCATTTCAAGTCATTTTAAGAAAGGTCATTTTAACGTGAAACGCAGAGAATGCGAACTCAATTTCAGAAAGAAATAAAAAATAGAAAAGTGGCAACTTGCCCGCCTTACCTCGGCGCACGAATCAGAAGGTACCGTTGCTTCCTTCCGGACCTGGCGGGGTTCCCAACCTATCGTCGCGAGGGGACGAACAAGTCACCGCGATGAATGATACACGATTTGCTAAAAATTTAAAGCCTCTTGGTGAAATAAATCTTTAGCCCCCTCCATAACCATCCCTTTACACCCGCAATAAACCCATCAGTTTAAGATGACGATTACGCACTTTCAAGATTCAACCGTCTGTCTTTTATGGCGTGCTGGGGTCACTCGGCAAACTAAAGCCTCTTGCCGTAATAATGCTTTCAATATCGGGATAGGTGGTGGTATCTGTAAAATATAGTCCGGTATATGGAAACAGTTGGTACTGTAATTCGCCTGAGCCGGGTGACCCGGTCACCACTTTCACGGTATCAGCACTATCCAGAACACCACTTAGATCACGATCATATTGAAAAGTACCGCCTCCGGAATACAAACAAGAATTGGTCGGCGCATAGGTTAAGTTTGATCCGCCTGTAACTGTCTCATAAAGCCCACTGGTGCCTTTTGAGATAAACTGCCGCTGCGCTTTTTCAACCAACGTATTAGTCGAGCCAGGACCTGCCCAATTACAGATAAACCCTTTAATCTGACCAATGGTGGTTGAGGCACTGGTTAAGGTGCCGCCATAACCATACCAGGCCTCACCATCCGCATTAATCGCGCCGGTTTCATCACTGACATTAGCGGGGTTCAACCCCACATTCAACACCCGACTGTGTGAATCATTCGGCCCAGCCTGCCAGGCATAAGCATAGTCGCCCGATAGATCTGTTTGATCAAATTCGGCTTTGAACCAGCTAAAATTATCGCTCCATCCCGATGATGTTGAACTCGAATAAGGCGTGGTCGCTGACAATTGATTTGTAGAGGTATGAGCGGTGCTATCGAGCGTATCACTGCAATATTGCGCTTCGCGTGCATCGAGTATAAATGTATTGCCGGCTTGCTTTTCGTAGGTCAAGCTACCTTTTCGCGCCATTCTAAAGAAAGGCGTGGCATACAGGGATGAACAGGTTCCGCCTTGATACTTGTCTTGTATTTGATAACTCATATTACCGCTATAAGTCCCAGAACTGTCCGGTGCGTGGGTTAACGTGACCGCAATATCATAATCCTGTGGCGTCGAATCATCACCGCGCTTGCCGGTATAAGTCATATTCACCACATAGGTATATTGAGTGCCACTTCGACTCAGGGTGGCTAATGTAAAGCTTGTATTCGGAATTGATTTGGCATTCATCTCGCTGGTTAACGTCTTGGTTTCCCCATCAAGCGGTAAACTGTCTCCTTTGTCATATAAAGCATCGATCAAACTGGCCAGCACACTCAGACCCGCAAAATTTCGACTGCGCACCCCGTTCATTTGGGTATTCAACTGCGCTGCCGAACAGGCTTCATTGGTTGTGCCATTTTTTTCAGTCCATAAGCCTAAATCACCGGTGGGCAAACTTCCTGAGGCAGGAGTGCCATCAGGGTGATTGGCATACTTTAACTCAGGCCCAAAGCAGGTGGCATTGGCAGCCAGTTTATAAAAGTTTTCGACACTGAATACATCCCGCAACGGAGTGTCCCCAGCCAACAATTGGTCAATCCGTTGGGTGGCATAACCATGATAGCTAACGGCTCTTGGCATGGATCGGGTTAAACTATCCGCAGTATCGACCTCAGTGGGAGAGGCCACCATCAAACTTTGTGGAAAGCTGGATAAATCGCGTGTTTGGTCTTGTGAGGTATCGGATGTGGATTCAGAGGAACTGGAGCTAGAACTGCCACCACACCCCTGAAGACTTAAGAAACTAACTGACAGAACAAAAAGACTAAAGGCCGAGGTATTCATGATATGCGCTCCTAGCAAAACCCAATTGACAGGATTTTCATTATAGAACGCTAAAGTGACTAGAACAAACGTATCAGCATATCAATATATTTTGAAATAAAAAGTGACATTCAGGAATACCCTGCTCAATCCCGCACCTTGCCCTAAGACTAATTTCGAGAGAGTAGTTTCTGTAGATGACGTGCCCAACTGGCTAAGGTTGGCGCATCCTTCTCGATGATTCTTGCAGCCTCTTCACAAGAAAATCCGGGCATTTGCAACGCATCGAGCAATAGGGTTTTTAGATAGGTGAGCAACTCCATATCAAAATAATTCAATAACCGATATTGCGGCAATCTTGCTAATATCACTGCATCGGCGACCACCTGCCACTGATCTGAGCTCAATTGATGCCGAAGCATCAACTCTTTTGAAACCTTGCCTTTTTTGATAATGACAACCTCATCCAATGAGTGATATAAAAACAATTCCTTAGCCGCATCCCTTAACGAAAAGGGCAATTCATTCATAAAAAAAGCTTCAGGAACACTGATTAGTTTGGACATCTAGCGGTAGGCCTTTTTGGATTGAGCCACTTCATAACGATCAATTTCTAATTGAATCAGGTGTTGATAGTGCGCATTGGGAAAAACAAAATCAAACGCATTACATTCCATATTGCGCTGTTGATCAGATGCGCGACGCACTAATACAGAAGGCATTTCTAATAATTGATTAAACGAACTGAAATAAAAGGTAACCTTGCAGCGCTCACTGGCTCGAAACCGTTTGGGAACAAAAATGGCCGCCCCGCCTTCGCTCAGATTGAGTTCTAATTCAGGCCATTTCTGGGGAGTTGGGGGAAGCGTCATATCATTTACTAAATGCAGATA
>CBFHUY010000098.1:0-6794 GCA_965658885.1 Hydrogenovibrio sp. | reverse complement strand
ATGATTGTGCAGGTACTTTTGGAAACGCCGGTTAAGTTAACGGCTGAGCAAAAAGAACTGTTAAAAGCATTCGATGAAAGTTTGCAAGGGAAGCATCATAAACAGCATAGTCCGAAAACCCATAGTTTTTTTGATTCAGTAAAAGCCTTCTTTACGGGTGAAGAATCCGATAAAAAAGATGAACCATGGAACTAACCCTTTAAAAGGTTTGTGAGGAATTCGTATGAGAGTAGCAGTAATCGGCGCTTCAGGGCGTATGGGAAAAAATTTAGTTGATGCGGTTAATCAAACCGAGGGACTGGCACTTACCGCAGCCATTGAAAGACCGGAATCAACTTTAATTGGCGCGGATGCCGGTGAAATTGCCGGTATTGGCCAGTTAGATGTCGAGTTGGTTGGCCAAATTGAAGCCGCTGGTGAAGATTTTGATGTCCTGATTGATTTTACGACACCGCAAACCACTTTACACAATTTGAAATATTGCTTGGCCCACAACAAAAAAATGGTAATTGGTACGACTGGTTTTGATGATGCCGGCTTGCAGTTGATTCGTGAAGCGGGTGAACGTATTGCCATTGTCTTTGCGGCTAACTTTAGTGTTGGGGTGAACTTAACGCTTAAACTGTTAAAGCAGGCGGCAGAAGTATTGAATGAAGGGTATGATATTGAAGTGATTGAAGCGCATCATCGTCATAAGGTCGATGCACCTTCTGGTACGGCTTTACGAATGGGTGAAGTGGTTGCAGACACGCTGGGACGGGATCTGAAATCATGCGCCGTGTATGGACGTGAAGGCATTACCGGAGCAAGAGATCCCAATACCATTGGTTTTGCCACCGTTCGTGCGGGCGATGTCGTTGGCGATCATACGGTATTGTTTGCGACCGAAGGGGAGCGGGTAGAAATTACCCATAAGGCCTCTAGCCGAATGACCTTTGCAAAAGGCGCCGCTCGCGCTTGCCAGTGGTTGCAACAAAAAGACAATGGCTTATTTGATATGCAGGATGTTCTTAATTTACGTTAAGGGCGGATGCTTGGCTTCACTTAATAGAAAAGCGGCTGATAATGGCCGCTTTTTTTAGACTCGAATTTTCACCATGACAGAGCAAATTTGTGAAATTGAAGGGTTAAACCAATATGGCTTTATGGAGAAAGTGGTCGTGAACCGAAAAAAGAAGATTTCACAGAAAATTGCCAAGCGTTTAAAGAATGCTAAGGCCAAAAAGAACCCTCGGAAAAAAACGCCTTATATCGCGAAGGCTGATAGAGAAGCTATTCCCGAGTCGCTAGATACGACCATTACCCCATAGTGAGTCACGATGTTAGTCATTTCTAATCAGGTTGCGTTAGCGGATAGCGAAATCGAATTGACGGCCATTCGCTCTCAGGGTGCGGGCGGTCAAAATGTTAATAAGTTAGCAACCGCCATTCATTTACGGTTTGATATTTCCCGATCCAGTTTGCCTGAGTTTTATAAAGACCGATTATTGGCCTTAAAAGATGCACGGATAACCAAACAGGGTGAAATTGTTATTAAGGCGCAGCGGTTCCGTACGCAAGAAGCGAATCGAGAGGATGCGCTAAAGCGATTGCAGCATTTAATTCAATCGGTGGCAAAGGTGTCAAAGAAACGCATTGCCACAAAACCGACGAAAGGTGCGAAACGACGTCGATTGGCTGACAAAAAGCAAAGAGGTCAAATTAAAGCCTTGCGCAGAAAGGCCGTTCGGGATGATTAAATCGCGGTTGAAAGTGCCCAGGCCTGGGCACTTTTGAAGTGATTGAGTTATTTGCAACAGATTTTATGAGCGGTTTGCTGAACCTGTTTGCTAATCATTAGAATGATGATAAAGGCAATTGGCCAAGCAACAATCATCGCATGCCACCATCGCTCGATAAAGCCATTATTAACCCCCGTATTCACCGCCGTTATGACGCCTGTCATAATAAATACCATGACCACGGACATGATGAACGCCGTAACAAATCGCAAATATTTTTGTGGCAACATGGGAACCTCTTTGATTTAATGATGCATTCGAATTGGCATATTTTAATCAAAAATATTCGGTAATAATTGGAAATAATGACACTGGCTAAACCAACCGAGAAAACTGGACAAATGCCACCATATCAAGTAGAATCCGCGTAATATTAATTTATGACTTTTTTATTGGGGTCGGGTTCAGAAATGACGGTGAAAAATCGCTAATTTCTATCAAACGGAGTGAATTCCTTCTAAGGAGTTGGCTCCGTTTTTTTATATACGGCTTTCAAAAGTTTTAGCACATTGGGTGGGCGGATCAAATACATGACACAAACAGCGTTATTAGCTTTAGAAGATGGGACTCTTTTTTGGGGGCTCTCACTGGGCGTCGAGGGTGAGGCAGTTGGCGAGGTGGTCTTTAACACTTCGTTGACTGGGTATCAAGAAATATTAACCGATCCTTCTTATTACAAACAATTGGTCACCTTGACCTATCCGCATATCGGTAATGTCGGTGTCAATGAGGACGATGCTGAATCTGCCGGGATCATGGCGCAAGGGTTGATTGTCAAGGATTGCCCAACTTTAATGAGTAACTTCCGAGCACAGAAGTCGTTGCCGGAGTATCTGATAGAACAAAATGTGGTGGCCATTTCCGATATAGATACGCGCAAATTAACGCGCATTTTGCGAGACAAAGGCGCTCAATCCGGTGTGATTGTCGCAGGAGAGAATGTCGATGCTGAGGCTGCAGTGGCCAAAGCAAAAGCCTTTGCGGGATTAAAAGGAATGGATTTAGCCAAAGAAGTGACCACACCTCAATCTTATGTTTGGACAGAGGGGTCTTGGACGCTTGAAAACGGCCACACAGATAAGGCGGATTCAGCGGTTTATCATGTGGTTGCTTACGATTATGGCGTGAAACGTAATATTTTAAGAATGTTGGCGGATCGCGGCTGTAAGTTGACCGTCGTGCCGGCTCAAACACCGGCATCTGAAGTGTTGGCCATGAAGCCTGATGGTGTCTTTTTATCGAATGGCCCTGGCGATCCAGAACCTTGTGATTATGCGATTGAAGCGATTCAAACGCTTTTGGAAGCCGATATGCCGGTTTTCGGAATCTGTTTAGGTCACCAATTGTTGGCGTTAGCTTCGGGTGCGAAAACCATCAAAATGAAATTTGGTCATCATGGTGGCAACCACCCTGTAAAAGATCAGCAGACACAGCGAGTAATGATTACCGCGCAAAACCATGGTTTCGCAGTAGATGGCGATAGTTTGCCGGCTTGTTTGAAGGCAACACACCATTCGTTATTTGATGGATCCTTGCAAGGGATTGAACGGACAGACAAGTCTGCCTTCAGTTTTCAAGGGCATCCCGAAGCCAGCCCTGGGCCACATGATGTCGCGCCGCTGTTTGACCAGTTTATTGACAATATCAAAAAATCAAAACAAGTTTAAGGAATAGGAAACGAAAAATGCCAAAAAGAAGTGATTTAGAAAGTATTCTGATTATTGGTGCGGGTCCTATCATCATTGGTCAGGCTTGTGAGTTTGATTATTCTGGTGTCCAAGCCTGTAAAGCATTGAAAGAAGAAGGGTATCGAGTGATCTTGGTTAACTCGAATCCGGCGACCATTATGACCGATCCTGAAATGGCCGATGCAACCTATATCGAGCCGATAGAGTGGAAAACGGTTCGTAATATTATTGCAAAGGAACGCCCGGATGCGATCTTGCCGACCATGGGAGGGCAAACGGCCTTAAATTGCGCTTTGGATTTAGATAACCACGGTGTCTTGGCAGAATTTGGTGTGGAATTGATTGGTGCCAATGCCGATGCGATTGATAAAGCTGAAAACAGAGAGCGATTCCGTCAAGCGATGACTAAGATCGGTTTGGATATGCCGACTTCGGACGTTGCTCACAATATGGAAGAAGCTTGGGCGATTCAAGAAAAAGTTGGCTTTCCAACGATTATACGCCCTTCTTTTACGTTGGGTGGATCAGGTGGTGGTATCGCATACAACCGAGCTGAGTTTGAACAAATTTGTAAGTTTGGGCTTGATTTGTCGCCAACCAAAGAGTTGCTGATTGAAGAATCAATCTTGGGTTGGAAAGAATATGAAATGGAAGTGGTGCGTGACAAAAATGATAACGCCATCATTATCTGTTCTATTGAAAATCTAGACCCAATGGGTGTGCATACCGGTGATTCGATTACGGTTGCACCGGCTCAAACCTTGACCGATAAAGAATATCAAATCATGCGAAATGCTTCTTTGGCCGTTTTGCGTGAAATTGGCGTGGAAACGGGTGGATCGAATGTTCAGTTTTCGATTAACCCTGAAACGGGTCGAATGATTATCATTGAAATGAATCCGCGAGTTTCTCGTTCATCGGCGTTAGCGTCTAAGGCAACTGGTTTCCCGATTGCGAAAGTGGCCGCTAAGTTGGCGGTCGGCTACACGCTGGATGAATTAAGTAATGATATCACCGATGGCGCAACACCGGCCTCATTTGAACCCTCAATTGATTATGTGGTCACTAAAATTCCACGGTTTACCTTTGAAAAATTTGCGCAAGCGGATAAGCGTTTATCGACCCAAATGAAATCGGTGGGTGAAGTCATGGCCATGGGTCGTAACTTCCAAGAATCGTTGCAAAAGGCAATGCGTGGTTTAGAAACCGGTAAAAACGGGTTTGATGAAGTCATGTCATTGGCTTCGATGGATGAAAAAGAGATTAAAGGGGTCTTACGTCAAGAATTGCGTGCGCCTGGTCCAGATCGTTTGTGGTATGTAGGAGATGCTTTCCGTGCTGGTTGGTCATTAGAAACAGTACATGATATTTCTAAAATTGATCCATGGTTCTTATCACAAATTAAACAGTTGATTGATATGGAAGATGATGTCAAACAACGTGGTTTGGATGCATTAGATGAAGCGTTATTGAGATCGCTCAAGCGCAAAGGGTTTTCCGATAATCGTATTGCAACACTATTGGCAACTGATGCGGCCTTTATTCGTAAGTTCCGTCATACACTTAATATTCGTCCGGTTTATAAGCGTGTTGATACGTGTGCTGCCGAGTTTGAAACCTCAACGGCGTATATGTACTCAACCTATGAAGAAGAATGTGAAGCAAGCCCAACTGACCGTGAGAAGATTATGGTGTTGGGGGGTGGACCCAATCGAATTGGTCAGGGGATTGAATTTGATTATTGTTGTGTCCATGCGGCAATGGCCATGCGAGAAGATGGTTATGAAACCATTATGGTGAACTGTAACCCTGAAACCGTATCTACCGATTATGATACGTCTGATCGCCTGTATTTCGAACCGCTCACGCTAGAAGATGTGTTAGAAATTGTTGAAGTTGAAAAACCCGCTGGGGTCATTGTTCAGTATGGTGGGCAAACGCCTTTGAAACTGGCTGAAGATCTTGAAGCAGCAGGGGTTCCGATTATTGGAACCTCTCCTGAATCAATCGACTTGGCAGAAGATCGTGAGCGTTTCCAACAATTACTGCACACGCTAGATTTAAAGCAACCACCGAACCGAACGGCTCGTAGTGAAGACCAAGCCTTAGCACTGGCGAATGAAATTGGTTATCCATTAGTGGTGCGTCCGTCTTATGTATTGGGTGGCCGCGCAATGGAAATTGTTTATAACGATAATGATTTGACGCGTTATATGACGGAAGCCGTTAAGGTGTCAAATGATTCGCCTGTGTTACTGGATCGCTTTCTGGATGATGCGATTGAACTGGATGTCGATGCGGTCTGTGATGGCGATCAAGTGGTTATTGGTGGCGTAATGGAGCATATTGAACAGGCGGGAATCCACTCTGGAGATTCAGCTTGTTCGTTACCGCCTTATAGTATTCCAATGCATATTCAGGATGAAATTCGTACTCAGGTTGAGAAAATGGCGATGGCATTAGGGGTTGTCGGTCTAATGAATACCCAGTTTGCCGTTAAGGGCGAAGAGATTTATGTTTTGGAAGTGAATCCGCGCGCATCAAGAACGGTGCCGTTTGTTTCTAAAGCGATCGTGAGTCCTTTGGCGAAAATCGCAGCCAGATGCATGGTTGGACAAAAATTGGTGGATCAAGGCTTTACCAAAGAAGTGAAACCGACCTACTTCTCTGTGAAAGAGGCCGTATTCCCCTTTATTAAGTTCTTGGGCGTGGATCCGATTTTAGGGCCTGAAATGAAGTCAACCGGCGAAGTTATGGGTGTGGGTGAAACCTTTGCAGAAGCCTATCAGAAAGCACAGTTAGCCAGTGGAACGGTGTTACCAACCTCCGGTAAGGCTTTCTTGAGTGTTCGTCAAGCAGATCGTGAAAAAGTAATCGGTTTGGCAGAAAAACTGATTGAAAAAGGCTTTACCATTTTGGCAACCCGTGGCACCGCAAAATCGTTGCAGGAAGCCAATATAGCCTGCGAAATCGTCAATAAAGTGACCGAGGGTCGTCCAAATATTGTTGATTCAATTGTTAATGAAGAAGTGGATTTGATTGTGAATACCTCTGATGGATCTGTGAGTATTAAAGACTCATCCAGTATTCGTCGTGAAGCATTAATGCATAAGACCTGTTATACCACAACGATGGCAGGTGCTTTAGCAATGGTTGCTTCAATGGATTATTTAGATAATCAAAAAGTCACCAAACTACAAGTTGGTTAATCGTTTACGATGAAAAGCAAGAGCGCTGAGGCGATGCCGTCTTGGCGCTTTTTTGTTTAACCGTCTCGAAAGGCGGTCGAAGGAAGAATGGAGCGAGAATATGCAAAGACATCCTA